>JAATVR010000292.1 GCA_014523665.1 Nitrososphaerales archaeon TH526 | reverse complement strand
TGGCACACCTAAATGGGTACCCCACGAGGACATTGAGTGTAACCTACGCCATACGCATAGACAGTTGGGAACAGTAGCTACTCTAGCTCCACTAACAGAAGCACAAGCCTCTCAATCTCGCGACGCTGCGGAGGATGAATCAGCCCCATGCATCTCACAATACGAGTATCTGGCCAGCATCGATGTGATCGCTACACTGACAACTATCTTGGAGTTAGACCAGAAGCGCGACCGGCTCATACGAGAACTGCTTGACAAGATATACTACAGAACAGATTGATCTGGTTCACAAAAAGTAACGGGTTGCTGCTATCTACACGGTTGTAGTTATAGATGGTAACAAAGCTTGCTACCGAGTGGCTCCGGATTGTTCCTGTAAATGCTTTCGGCCGTATCGGATATTGGGAGGTATTACACCGAAACTGATCTAGACTTATCAATATTTTGCATTTCAGTAAGTAAACATGAGTGTAAAAAATACTATCTGCAATCTGCAGCCCCAACAGACTGCATGGCAGATTATAGAAGATGGCTAAGAACCAACAATAGACCATACCGCTGACCCTTAGTCCTGCACTAAAGAAAACTGGGATAGTAAAAGACTTTTTGGTTAGCAAGAGCAAAGCAACTACGAACATAATCGTAGACTTGAACGGCAAGTATGACAACAAGAAGGTAGTATCCACAGTTAATCTAAAGAACTGGAAAAAAACACATATTGCGTTAACAGATGCACTAGTTACCAAGGATGTAACGAAAGAGCATATCACCCTAATCTTAGAAGTGTTAGATAATAACAATCAGGTCATACTAGAACCATTTCATAGTAACGTAGATTCTGTGGAAGATGTTAATGTTAGTTTTACTGAATCGGGTAGCGACTACCAATCTTCGGAGATAACCAGAAATCAGATACTTAAAGAGATTGAAGAAGCCAAAAGACTCAACACTGACATAACCTTTGAATCATGGGCTAGCGGACTGTCGCAGCGATATGAAGCCATAAGGCAAGTGATGGATAGAGACTTTCCTAATGGTTGGGCTGGGATAGAGTTCTCCCTTTCCGTTATGAAGATACTGAATATCGCAGAATGCAATCTACCTTTTGCTGGGATAATGTTAGCCAGGTCAGGAGGTTTAAAGACATTAGGCCTTGATATGCTAGTTCCTTGGCCTCTCATTTACCACACCCGTAAGTTTAACCCCAGAGCATTTGTAACGCATAACACAGCGGTAGAATCAGAAGAGGCATTAAGGAAGATCGATCTTCTGCCAAGGATAAGATTCAAACTACTTACAACTCCCGAACTATCAACGATATTCAGCGCTAATGAGGACGAACTGTTGGAGACTGTTGGTATCATTACAAGTATTCTGGATGGAAGGGGATATACAAGTGACTCAGGAGTACATGGGCAACGAGGTTATCATGGTAACTATCATTTTGTATGGGTTGGGGCATCGGTTGATATTCCTCACAGGGTTCACAAACTGCTTTCAACATTAGGCCCAAAACTCTACTGCCCTATGACGAGGTAGACGATGAAATAATCAGGCAATGTCTAAATGAAAAGTTCCAGGCAAAGCGTGCTGCTGCACAGAAGAAATTGATGGAATATTTAATCTGGTTTGAACTATGTCCTTTACTCAAAATAGACCCTGAAACTGGACTTCCTAAGATAGAGTGGGACTCATCAAAAGATGACCCAAATGCAAAAAACGAAATAGTCCGATTGGCAAAGTTATTAGGTCGTCTTAGGTGTCACGTTGAAATCTGGTCACCAGGCAGTCGTGAATACAAAGAGTTTGAGCATTCACTTCCCTCTTTAGAAGACCCTCGTAGGGCTGCTACTTGTTTATACAATCTGACTAGAGGTTATGCCTTGACGCGTGGCAGGAACTACATTACTATGGATGATTTGCATCTGGCTATCAAAGTGGCGCTAACTACTGGGTCAAAGGAACGCATAGCGGTCTTTGATTTTCTGGTTTCAAGGAAGGGGGTAGCCACACTCTCTAATATTGCTAATGCTTTGACTATGAGTAAGTCTAACGCATTGAAGTACATGACAGAACTTACTGCGGTAGGATTGACAAAGTTAGTGGATGTAATCAAGTCAGGAAATCCAACCCAACAGATTAGACTTTTGCAAAACTATTCTTGGTTGTATAGTGACGCGTTCCTTAAACTGAAGGGTGACTATTCCCCTGTTGATAGAAGCAAATACCATCTTTCAGAGTTTGGAGATGAGGAAGACTTAGCCGATAAGACCCGATTATTCTGGGAGATGTTTGGCTAGTTAGAAGCAGAGACAACAACGCCATCAATGCCTAAACTGGTAGTGTTGTCTAGGCTTCTATCTTTCATACTTAATCGGTCATATGGTATCTTTGATGGACGTGTCGAAATCGAGATATTTGTCAAAAAGATGATTGCTGACGGTAAGATAGTTCATGCTTTAGGGGAAGAAGACTATTACGTAAGGGCGGAAAGAGAAGGACAAGGAGAACAATCTTCTAGAAAAGGTTCATGGGGGGCGTCACATTTATGCATACCCCAGACACAAGAAATATTTTTTTTCTAAGTCAAAGTCAAACTAAAGAAAAAAAATGTGCGCCTCTATACTCTGAAAATGTCACACCCACTAAAGTGGATACTCTAACTGTTAGTATCCAGAGTCAGTCACTAGGAGGTTTAGAGTACGTCCTTGGACATCTTAGCGGCTTGCCATTTCCACGTAATATTATGACTCGAAGGTTAAACCGTCAGATCGAAGTCTTTGATAAAGAGACAGCAATGCAAGAGTTTGAACTCTCAAACTGGCAAGATTGTCGCATTAGCGCTTATCCTCCATTTACAGAATATAATGGCCTTAACCTCCCTGCTCCCTCTAGTGTCTTCATTGACCTTGACCTCCAACGTTTCAAGAGCCAAGAGGCTCTGGATAGGGCATTAAGAAATACCTTGAAACGCATCCAAAAGGTAGTAAGTGAAGCAAGGCCTACAGTATTATGGACAGGTAATGGATATCACATCTACTTCCCAATAGCGGGTTTTGTCCTAGAGTCTGAAGGGGTTTTCTCAGAGTTTGTATCTGCCAGCGACAGTAAGGGCGTGAGTTTAGGCACTAAGTTCATGAGATTTGCAGAGCAGTACTTTACCAATGGCAAACAGGATCCAAACCATAAACCCTCTGTCAATAACTGCTTGCTACGCATTCCTGGTACATACAACTCAAAGAATGGTCAGGAGGTAAGAATAGTACAAGAATGGAATGGTTACAGGGTCCCTATCCAGTACATGTTACGAGAGTTTAGAAGGTATTTGATACAGGAAAGAATAGACAATAACAATAATCGTTGTCATCGGGTTAGTCCAGCTAATGATCCATTTACTAATCAGAAATCTAACTCTAGGCCTCGATCTGTTAGATGGATAGAGAATCTCTTAAGGGCTCCAATAACAGACCAAAGAAAGTACTCTATCTGGCACATATTGGCTCCGCATCTTATTAACGTAAAGCAGTTGAGCGATGAGGAAGCCTACACCATAATCATAACATGGTTGGACGAATGCAGCAAACTAGAGAGGCTATCGTTCTATCACAAACCGAGGGTCAAAGACGACATTAAAAGAGCAAGAAGGGGTGGCTATTACCCAATTAGTCTAAGCAACCTTCAGAGAGAGAGCCCAGGACTTTATAGCTTAGTTACTAGATTAGAATAGTAGATAGTTGAAAGATTGAGCACCGAAGTTGAAAGGTTGCAATGGCGAAGAAACAAAGTCCTACAGCTATCTAGTGAAGGTAGGAGTCAACCACAGATTGCATCCATACTTCAAGTTAGTCTGGGCACTGTAAACAGAGACTTGCAGCATTTGAGGAGGTTAGCGAAGGCCGACATATCCAGGTACATCAATGAGACTCTCCCCCTGGAATACGAAGCATGTTTGATAGGACTGAATGCCATATTAGCGAAGACATGGGATATTGCAAATAATCCACATTCAAATGAAAAGGATAAACTTCAAGCCATATCCGTGAGCATGCAAGCCTATTCAATGAAGATAGATTTACTCACAAACGTTACAGTAGTCGAGAGAGCCGTACAATTCGTGGATAGAAATGGTGGTTTAATACGCGAAAATAGTAAGTCAACTACAGATAACAAAGATGACACTTCAGAATCTATCCAAGATATTAGATAAGTACGAACAGAAGCTCGGTAGTTCAAGCTTAGGGCAGTTTGAACTACTAAGGAGTTTGCCATTCTACAACTGGCAGAACCCACAAGATAGCAGAACATTAAACCACGTCATAGGCTTACCTCAAAAGAATGGTAAAACCTATCCGTTATCCGTTATTCGAGTATGAGAAGTTCGTATTCTTCAGAATCACAAGTATGTATGGATAAGGAAAGCCACTGGCTTAGGTATTACGGAATTGATGCTGAGGTACATGTCATGGCTATGCCTACGCGACGGTAGTATGAAAGGATCACAGATGTGTATAGTAACAGGTCCTCGCATCGAGTTAGCCATCGAACTAATCAAGCGAATGAAGAGCCTATTTCTAACAATAAATATTGCAACGTTTGACACAAAGGAGACTGTAATAGATCTTAACGGCTGCCACATCGAAGCATATCCATCACATCACCTAGACGCTATGCGTTCCTTAACATCGCCTAAGTTTATCTTGTTGGACGAGGCTGACTTCTTCCCCCCAGGACAGCAACAGGATGCTAGGGACGTGTCAGAGAGGTACATAGCCAAAAGTAATCCATGGATTGTAATGGTTAGTACTCCGAATGTACCAGATGGGCTCTTCGAGAAGATAGAAAGAGAACCTGAAAACACTTGCTTGTACAAACGATTGTTCCTAGACTATACGTATGGCATAGACAAAATCTACACAAGAGAAGAGTTAACATTAGCACAGAAATCACCGTCATTTGAAAGAGAATACAATCTCAAATACCTAGGAAAAGTTGGCAACGTATTCCACACGCTAGACATAGAAGCAACGGAGCAGCAAGCTCAAGAAATGATAGCCTGGTCTGAAAGTACAATGATAGGAAGAAGCATGGGTATCGACGTAGCTTGGGGAGACACATCAAAGTTTGCCATTGTTACTACCCAATACAGAAACAGAAAGGTAGAGGTGTTCTATGCTGAAAGTTTTGAAAAGCCACAGATGAACGAGATCATCAATCACATCATGCAGCTGAAGCAGAGACATCACATAACCAAGATCTACGTACGGCAAATCCTGAGGTGATAAGAGAGTTAAAGTCTAGGATAGGAGAGTACCATGACTATTACGGAAGACTAACAGAAGAAGACATTTGGTCTTTACGAAGCAGCAATAATTGGCAGATAATACCAGTCAACTTTCAGAAGAGGCATCGGGAGATGCTACAGTGGACATATACATTGATGTCAAGAAGGCTCATCAAAATACATCCTTCCTTGCAGAAACTGATAGTATCATTAAGGACCGCGGTAGTATCTGACGAGTGGAAACTCGATAAGCAACAGACTTCATACAATGATGTACTGGATTCGCTTAGATTGGCTTTATGCAATTATGAACTTCCAAAGTACAATTCTTGCTTGTAGCAGTTTTTAACCCGTGGATTCTAGAAAGGTGGATCTTTGTTCACTCCTGTCCTGTTTAGCAAAGAACACAAGAATATGCTAGCACATCGCAAGGAGATACTAAAGTACAATAATGGCACAGTTGCGTTTCATCATAGATTCAACAAACTCGTAACTTCTTTACGGACTGCAGTAGAGAATGGTGAAGGAATATTTGGATTAGGAGGCTACTTCACATGACGATTTGTTTGATGCATTCAGGCTGTCCTTGCAGTTTTGGCACTAGTCTATAGCAAAAAAAGTTGGCATAGTTCTAATCGTTGTCGTCTGGTTCTTCATCGCCGGATTCGTCGGCATTGTCAGTTTGTATCTCTGCTTTAATGCATCTACCTTTGCTTGCGTTTACTGCTTGTGAGGTGCGGCAGCCTTTTGCATCTGCGTCTTGCTGAAGTTGACTCAATATTGCTATTTCCATTGCTGCTACGGCTACACTTGTGATTGAGACAAGTGCCACTGCAAACATTAGATACTTTGGAATCATTTATCCTGTTTGAGAAACAGACAAGAAACATTTAAGAATTGTTGGAGAAATACTAGCCAGAATTTCTGATTTAGGCATAGACTGCACTATCGATTTGCAGGGTGACAGTTACACCCATATACATCAGGGGAATATCCAGGGCATTGTTCGTGTCTATTTGCTAAGCATGCTAGTGATAATTGCATTTCTTTACTTACTAACTATAGACTCAGGTAGTTAAAAAATAGTATTGAAACGGCCGATAAACCCTAGAATTTGGAATTCCTGGTATGATAAAATTAATTGTTTGACACCCATGTATTCTATTGATAACGATAATGATGGTCTTACTTGTCCAGTAGGATACTTTAGAAACTCCTTTGGGTATTGTGTTCCTTTGCTACAACTATCCCCATAGCTTGCCGAAGGATATTTCTTGACAAAATCTGTTACGTGAACCTTGAGATTTGGATTCTTAACATTGAGATGTTATTGTGGATGGAAGTAACATTGACTTATTGAAGGTCGCAGTACCACTAAGAGAGAGAGGTCATGATATTTTGTTTGATGATTCAGAATGTCGCTGTAGTTCTGGCACTGTCAAGTCCGCCACCTATAGAGCTTAAGGTAAGTCCAATTCGAAATAGAACAAAACATGTAGTACTACATCATAGCCTTATCTTCTAGTAGCACGCAGCCAATCTTGGAGTATTTTTTTCTTTGTTTCCTGCTTCATAATGTTTACAGTAATGAGTTAGCAACTAGAGTTGCAGTTCTGGCACCAAAAAATATGAAGATGATGCAGAAGCAGAAGTGAGTTGTGTCAGGGTCCGGCTAATTTTGCGCAAACTGCAAATGCTCGTATTTCGATAGGATTAGGACCAGGGTTAGTGGCTGTTACTGTCCATCTATCAGGATCGTTGGTGGGTTCAGCGAAATCACGATGTGTTGGATTGATTAGATTTCCTCCGCTTGTAACTTCTGATCCTCCTCCCGTTACAACTTCATCAGAGGCGCAAATTGCACTTCTGGAACTAGTCGATCC
>JAATVR010000291.1 GCA_014523665.1 Nitrososphaerales archaeon TH526 | reverse complement strand
TATCTTACAAATCAAGATTTATCTTTTAATGTAAACGGTACAATAATACATACTATTGGATATGAAAGCCAGGTCGTATATAATTAGATATTATAACCGTTTATATGCATTATAGACCCAATAATCCAAGAATATTTTTGGGTCAATGAAGTTTGACTAAAACTATATTTACTTTACAAGACAATAATGACTGTTTGAGTCATTCTATATCATAACAGTGAGGTAACTAAATTTCAAATTCTTTCAAAGAACTTTCTGAGATATTTAAATAGACTTCTTTATCTCCATAACGGTCCACTCTGGACTTGGGAATTAGATATTTACGTTCTTTCTTGTTTTCACCAACTATTATAACTAGATTATCTTCGCCTACCTAATAGGGCCATCGCCTGATCTGGTTGAAGTGACATAATTGAAGAGTACCAACTATAAGTTCATTTCGTCTTTAGTCTATATAGCATACAAAAATAGTACTGTGAGAAATGAGATGAGACAAAGTTCAGACAGCAACTTCTGTAGGGTTGACCAATCAACAGTGGCAGCGCCTCCAGACTCATATAGTCATTTACACAGCAAGATAGCTTAAGTTCTATCTTAACGTCGTAGTATAATAGGTTATATTGTTCTATATACGTCTAATGTTTCTTCTTATTTTCTTTTCACCACACTTTTCTCTTAGTTATATTCTATATCTTTATACGGATGAAAGAAAAAATAAAAATTCCAAAAGTAGTAATGCTAACTAGCACCAACTGTTTGGATAAGAACCTATTTACTATTATAGCAAACGAGAAGTAATAAGCTCTCCGTTTACCTCGTTAGGACCGGTATATTTTTTGAGTACGATAGTCGAGCCAAGATAATCGACATTATCTAAGTCGTATTTCTATTAATGACCGGTTTAATATTATCGACCTGCTGATGCGAATGCACCGCCTCCACCTGCTGATGCGAATGCACCGCCTCCACCTGCTGATGCGAATGCACCGCCTCCACCTGGTGAACTTATGGCAATACCACTATCGGTGTCGTCTTCGTCATCATAGTAATAATCATCATTCTCGTCGTCATAATTATCACGGTCGGTGGAATCATCTTCACCATTTTCGTAGTTGTTAGACGAGGAGATAACAATATCATTATCATTACTGTCAAAGAATGGTGAGTTATCGTTGTCTTCGTCATTAACATTAGCTTCATTATTTCCATCATTATTATTGTCAAAGAATGGGTTACCACTTTTTACGTCGTTATCGTTTACTTCATCACTTCTATCATCATCATTATAGTCACTAGCTTCATCATTTCCATTATCGCCATTATTATCATCGTCATTAGAGGAGGCATCATCGTCATTAGAGGAGGTATCATCGTCATTAGAGTAGGTATCATCGTCACTATTTTGTACGTCATTATCACTACCAGTGCTATCTCCGTCGTCATCTGAGTTATCATTAGAGGAGCCGCCATTAGAAGATGGAGTAATGGGAGATGAAGATGGTAATGTAGCTAGTTGGGTTATACTGCTAGAGTTACCCGTCGAATTGAGCAGGAGAGAAGAGATCTGAGTTATGTTACCATTGTTCAGATTCATAGTCGAATTATCATTAGAGGAGCCGCCATTAGAAGATGGAGTAATGGGAGATGAAGATGGTAATGTAGTTAGTTGGGTTATACTGCTAGAGTTACCCGTCGAATTCAGTATAGAAGAGGTCTGAGTTAAGTTACTATTATTACTTTTATTCAAATTCGTAGTTGAATTATCGCTACTCTGTTCCAGACTAGCCGGAATTATTTGCGCGAACAGAGTCTGAATTACTCCGCCAGATTGAGGAACTAATATTGTTAATGCTGTAAAAGATGCATAAGCTATTGCTACTACTAACATCATCTTAAATAGGGGTAAGCTATACAATCGAGTACATTTCCACTTTAGAAATGGACTATAAAAATATTTGATATATAACGTATAGAAGAAAGTCATATTAGTTCATGTATTCTTCTATATGGTAGTCTTAGTGTATAATAAGCCAAACCTAGTATTAATTTACTCTGTAATTATATACTAATGCATTGGACCGATGATTGCATCTGTCGGTGAATGACTAAATTCAAGATGATAGAATTCTTTAAGATAAGCGATTCGAGAACAGAGCTTAGATATTTTTATAGCATGTTGAAATCAATAAGATATGCTGTATAATCAGCTCAGCGATAAACTCTCCAGTAGATTTATAGTATAATCATAGCCAATTTCACTACTATTTGACCTAGAGTATTAAAAATTGATTCGATTCTTGCAAAATGATTCAACTTTGTCTTAGAAGTAGTATTTTTAATCATTAGATGTTTGTATGAGAAAATAAGTTACATATTTACACTAAAATATTATAGTGATATTTTACGGGATCTTCTTCCTAAAAATCCCCCACTATTATTTTATAGTATAAAGCACTATGTGGGAATAATGGTTATAAAAGCACTGATTCTGGCAACAATCGTAGCAGCAGCAGTTGGTCTCGCAGTAGCCCCCTCACTAGAAAATAGTGTCTCTGCCGATCCAAAAACACTATGCACAGGACCAGGAAGTAGTTGCGATCCTGGTAATACTCAGTCAGATAATCACAACTGTAAAGCAACCGGATCGGGTAAATGCGTACCTGGAGCAGATGATTAATTAATTAACCCCCCTCTCTTTCTTTTTTATTCAGTTAATGTTAATGACAGGCTTAAATTTGTATATGAGCAAAGCTGCTGCAAAGCCAAATACAATGAATAACAGTGAGCTATATGTACTGCCAGTTCGGGCCATAAGTACTGGCAGGTCTACTACGTCTCTTTCGTACCCGTAACTGAACCAAAAATCATTTTCATTGCAGTAATAATATTTAGGCGGGAAGCTACTCATGTTAGAGTCCATTAATGTCTTATCGTCATGTTTTTATCGCATTATATTAAAACAACCTAAAGCTAAATACATTTATTCTAACTTTCCCTGAATCAATGGTTTTATTGGGACTTGGTCTTTGCGTATCCTCAATCTAGTAAATATATCAGCTGAATGATCGTTCTCGCTTTCATTTTCTACAGTTATTCCTAATTCTTGTGTTAGTGTATCTTTACCCTCTCTTGTACCAATTAGTATTATTTGTGCGTTCTGATAGTCTATGAATTTTAAGTTTCTTGACAGTTGTACGAAATTCTCATTATTACCAAAATCATTGAGAACAGATTCCGGATATTTTGGAGCATCTTCTGTTGTTGGTAAGTATTCTTCTCGTTTTGGTACTTTCGGATTAATAACGGTAATAATGTAACTCGCTTCTTTTTCAATTCCTAATTCTTTTTGTGCTTCTCCTAGCTCTTTAGGTAATTCTAATACGAAAGCTAATTCGGTATGATTATTGTGATCTACGATAGCATATTTTCCTTCTCCAACTGGTCTTGCCATATCCCCCTCTCTAAATTCTTTAGATAGTAGTTCTTTTGTTAGCTCCGTAGGGTCGTCAAATATGCCTCCTACTCTTGCCCAGTATCTTTCAGAGCTCCTGGCTTCAGTTTCCCTGATCTCAGGAAGTGATTTTTTGCCAATCACTAACAGTCTATATAGCTCTTTCTTATTCTTTGATTCAGGCGCAAGAACCACAAAAAATCTTCTTACATCTTCAATGCTTTCGACATTCTCAGATCTGACTTTGGGTCGATAGAAGAAGAATATATCGCCCTGTTCCAGTATTGTACTTTGTGTAGGTGTAATTGATGATCTTGAACTGGTATTTTTTTGAGCCATACTCACTCAATATTCAACAATATTTATAATACTTGTACTATAACTGCTGGGGAGGGGAGGGGGTATTTCCGGGATAACCGGGCAGGTGAGGATGTCTAGTTACGACGTGAGCTCATTTACGTCGACGGCACTAAAGCTGTTGCCGTCACAATAATAATTTGGAGAAATAAAATACTTGGAAATTATTTATATTATAATATTATAAAGACAATATGTCATTGCTAATGATCATTCTGCTCTTATCGGTGACTTTGTTAGGAATAAATCCTGCAATAGTGATGGTTCTGAATACGACTAATAATGCACTTGGCAATGATACCGACTTCGGAGGTTTATCTGCTGAATCAACAGATATTGCAGAGGCAAATAAAACTGATTTAAAGAGAGATGGTACTAGTGGCAACACTAGCTTCGGAGGTTTATCTGCTGAATCAACAGATATTGCAGAGGCAAATAAAACTGATTTAATAAATGGTACAAATAATAACAATGATACAGATTTTGGTGGACTGTCTGCTAGATCTGTAAATATTAGTAAATAATTCTGTTTAACGCAGATTACTCAAGCCGACGAATCATTTATAATCCATTGTCAAAAACCAATAACTCGTATAAACAAATAGTTTGTTAATACCTCTTTATATTGTAGATGATGCATTTAATCAATACGTGTCAGTAACATGAACAAGTTTGTCGACAACAAGACAGTCATCACTAGTTTTCTTGTATTGGCTCTTATTTATTTTCCATTATTTTCAGCAGCAGTAGATCTGTTTGCCCAACAACGTAGTAATATCTCTATAACTCAAGCCACTGCTCTCCCTCTTGTTAATACAGAGGGAAACCAAGTTAAACTTATAATAAATTACAGTATAGGCGATGAATCAATAGTAGGACAGAGAATAAATGCCCAAATGGGTATTTACGATCGCATAAATGGCACATTAATAAAATTATCATCTTTTCCAGATGGGTTTATCTTGAACAATACAGCAGGGACAATCCAGATGGCAAGCACATTGACGGATCCTAAAATACAGAACATTTCGACCATTATAACACTTACCAATGAAGAAAAAACTGAAAAGTACTCTAATGATGCTAGGTCGGATCTTGATATGAGTGCAGTTTTGCCTACCTCCCTACCAGCGTTAAATGAGACTTTGCCGCCAGCAGCATCACCACCGTTACCTCCACCGTCTATTGCTGATACCGGTGGAACCGCTTCTGATGATGATTCTAGTTCTAATTCAGACGATGAATAAATAATATGTCAGGTGTCCCTGGTGTCCCTAATGACCAGTCAAAAATGTCTATCCATTGTCGTCAGACAACATTCTATATCTCAGGTTTCAAGTCTAATCAGAACTATTAATATTCAGTTTAGCATTCTTAATTACTCTGACCTCGTACTTGAATGCCATGAAAATTGGGGTTTGTATTATCTTTTGGGCTAATCTTGTTGCTACTGCTTGGGTCATCTTATAGTACATCAATTGCATCATCATCATCATCATCAACTGAAGAAACAGAAAAAATTCCGTTATATTATAAAAGCACTAGATCCACAGAATCCTACATATGAGATAGTGACAGGACCAGGATATGGTAATGATATATATCAAAATGTTAACGAACTAACATCCTAATTCTCCATTATATAGAGATCGTGAATCATCTTATCTGCAAGTCATTGATTAATTGAAACTGTCCAAGTTAGATATCTTATACGGAAGTCATAGCCATCACGAACATTGAGGAGATAGGACAGTTGCGGCTGCGGTTACTAATTTTTTTGATTATCTAACCCGGTAAGTTAAAAAACCATATCTCCATACTAATCCTGAAACAACTATCGCATAATATCAAATATACACCATTTCAGAAAATATTTTTATTTAAGTATAAGATGTGAAATTATAATGACCAGACCTATCGAACATGACAAAATTCGAGATGCTTTATTCTTTCAGCTAGAACCAATTCTTTCGGCCTTTGAAAGAGCTTATTATATCGATCCGGAGGATTCATTCGAAGCTATCCATATTCTAGAAAAGCTATTAGAAGAACGATTAAAGATAGAGAAGGGTTATGACAATAGAAAGATTGAAGATTTCAAAAGGCACGCAGAATTGGAGATTAATAGACTAAAACCAAGGGATTCGGATAGCATATGGAAATAGTCTCGAATCTGTATGAATCAATTACTTGGTTCTCTAATTCTGTATTGATTAGAAGTATCTTCAGACCTCGGTTCTCAATATTTTAGAGTTTTAGCCGTGACATAATATGATAAAAATTCTGCGGTTCTTTAACTTTTATATGTAATTAAGCCTCAACTAATTCTAATTGTGAATGGAAAAAGAGCCAGAAAATGATGTCTTTGAGGAAGAGGATGATATAGACATTGATGACGAGTTTGAAGAGGAAGAGGAAAATGAAGAATTTAATGATAATGACAATATTTCTGGATGAAATAAGAATGCTGTTTTTCCCTGTTTTCACGGATAATCAAGTTCCGGAATACCTTTTATGCTAGTGCATACTGTACACTTGAGCTAACGGAAAAAATTCATGACAGGTAGGGCGGGCTCCTTTCGTTCAATCTTCCAATCTTCCCTGGCCGTCCTACTGTTTCATAAAGGCAATTAAAATCTTGGAAAATGGACTTAAATGAGATCAAAAATGCTTTTTATGCTATGACAGTGTCATAATCCATAACCCATGACGAAATTTAGACCTGTAATTTGATTGTCTATATATCATTTGTAATATGATAACCGATGGTAATATCTCGATATGTGAAGCGCTGCATAGTTTCTTGCGCAACTTTTGATAGAAAAGTTCAAACTAGGACTGTAAAATTGCAAATATCTTGTTGGCCAATGACGAAATAAAGTGATACAAGAAAAAAATAGTACAAGACAACCGCTACGGCATTAGCAGAAGTACTTTTTACCTTTCGGCAGCAGAAGTACTCGAGTATACCGTAGCGGGGGGAACAACACCATTATTCTTTTAGGATAATATATTTGAATGCAATACATTATTCAACAACCTGACTGCCTCATGTCTGTATCACTGGCGATATTTAACACTTTTATGCTCAATACTTTATTATTTTTGATAGTAACAAAATAAGAGCTTGTTACGAAAGATTTTTTCAGGAACATACCAAAGGATTCCATAATACCCTTATTTTTGTCTAGGATAGGTTTATTTCAATGCATTAAATTTTTGGAAGCTCGTAATTAAGACAAGCAATTCTAAATGCATTAAGTATATCGTCATGCGATGTTTGGTATTTGTCCAGAGACGATTAAGTTAAGATTAGAACTGAAACGCGTTTCTATGTTCCTGATCAAATAATACTAAGGAAGTTAGCCAGATACTGTTTCTATTCAACCATTTAGTGCATTCAGTGAAAGAATGTGGTTAAGAGCAATTAAACGTCACATAAGTTATGTTACCAAAGATAGATGATAATCTTAACCTTCCTTCTCGGCGCAATCAATCATAAACATGCCTGTCCATATGCCTGTCCATATACCTCATCGCCATCCCTAAAATCTGAAGGAGAGATGCCTTCTCCAACCTGAGGATTGATAACTCCTGAAAAATCGATACCTAAGGTTGATGGGAATTGGAGCTGTATCATTTGTTGCTCTAACTAATAACAAATAATGATATGATGCTAAGGATTGAACCAGGCGAAGCGGAACGATAATTGATCGCTGAAATCTGCTATTCATTCAGGTTCCATTCCCTTTTAGTTTTTTGGTCAATCACATAAATTGAAGTAATGATTGAATAGAAGTAATGATTGTCAATGTTTGTCCGTAGGTAGGATAAATATCGATATAACCTTTAAGAAATATGTTATGCTATCCAAATCATAAATGGAAGAGAAGAAAGAAATTCAAAAGGAAGTTTTGAAGCCAATAACCAAAGTAAAATCTAAAGAAGATAAAGAATTACAAGATTTAGAAGTAGAATCAACTGGAGGAGGAATGGGTGCAGGAGGAGGCTAAGACCAGTATATTAGGATATTGAACTGAGATTGATTTCTGCAATCTTGTAGTATGATAGAACGGATAATAGTGTAACGATACTAAAGCTGTGAATAAAGGATGATTTAATTGGGTATGAGGTACAGCAAATATCTGTTTTTGCGACGTTTTCACCCATTCTCAGCTTCATTCTCAATATTATGGAATCACTAAAATATCTACATCTATCGTTGCATCATCTATTTTCATTCATTAAATAGGTTTCTCCACAAATGGTGTGGAGAAATATCGTATTTCTAATTTTGAGCAGCTGTCATCGTGCTATTTTGAAGTATTGCACTTACGCTTGGATTAACTCTTCCAGCCTCGGTCATTGCGAAGCAATGAGTAGACATGAGTGCTTTCGCACCCCCAAGTCTACTCTCCCATTTTGATAACATTGTTTGTACACAATTCTTGTCTACAGCATCAATATACTTGGAATATAATAACCAAGTATCATTCGTATTACCTACTTGCTTGGCGATATCGCTAAATTGGACTTCACTGTTAGCTTTAGCTGCAGCTTTTTCCAAATCAGAGATGAATTCTTGCTGTGTTGCCACATCATCTCCCGTTCCTAATCTAGTCAGGTGCCCGCCAACGAAAGTATCGAAGTCGTAATTGTTTAGAGAGATGTCATGAGCTTTTATAAAACCCGCAATATCTTCAGCTATTGCTAAATAGGGAAAAGGCACCCAACCAGGAAATATTATGTCAACTAGCATAAGCGTTTTTTGATTTGGCGCATAGATAAACAAGTTTCCCGGCATATGATTATCGCCATAATAGTCCAAATTAAGAGTCTGATTTCCAATTTGCAAAGTGTAATTATTTGGAAAAGTTATCGTGGGGATTGGCGGAATAGTGGAATCATTTTTGGTTAGACTTATTGCTCTCTTGAGTTCTGCAGAGGTATCTTCATGTGCTATATATGTCGCATTCTTCGGAAAAATGCCAGCCGCACCAATGTGATCTAAATGGGCATGACTGTAAATTACATGTGTGATCGGCTTGTCAGTTACCTCAGCTATGGCTTTGAGGTAGTTTTGCCCGATAGACGGTGGAGCATCAACAGCGACTACACCTTCATCTGTTACCAAAAACATCGTATTATAAGAGCCATCAGTCACCCAATACAAATTATCGCGTATTTCTTCAACTAAATAACCTTTTTTAGGTATTGTAGGACCCATTGCAGCATCAGGTATCGGTGCAATTTTGCTATTAGAAGTAGCATTCTCGCTGCCAAAATAACTAGAAGCATTCATCGTCGTCATTGTAGAAACAAAATTCAAGTGGCCATGATTATCCCCAGCTGTTTCCATGACATTATATGCATAAACGACAGGGCCTGTCAATGTTGTTATTGTTGTCAACGTTATCAAAATGAAAGACAGTGGTATTACTAATGCTGCCACTATACTTATGGATAGACGGATATTAAACAGTGGACATGAACTTTTATATTCCATGATCTAAAACAATAGAGATTTCTTGTATAAAAATCATCACATCTCATATTCATAAGTTATATTTAAAGAGTCTCGTGCTTTACTAAACTATAAGAATTTAGTCTAATTTAGCTATTCTAATAATTTTCAGGAATTTACTTTTTAATTACAAATCTAATTCCAATTACTTTGGTACAATATTCAATATAGAGATTTATTGTTACCAGAAATTAACTGAAACAATTGCTACGTTTAATAATTGAATTAAATAAACCAGTTGCATGAACGTTGTAACTTCTGTATCTCAGTACGAATCATGCAAATTATGGATAGATAGCTTAAGATCAAAGAGTACAAAAACTGCCTATACAATTCATTTATCATTATTCTGTAGATTCTGTAACACAAATCCTAATGAGTTAGTTAGGCTAAAACCTGCGGAACTCAAAGATATGGTTATAAAATATGTCTTGGAATTGAAGAAAAAGAGCAAGAATACCGCAGGGAAGCCAAAACGGGGTGAGACGTCTGTCAATAGCATAAAAAACTATACTGCAGGCATTAAATCATTCTTAGATGAACATGAGATTAGCCTACCATGGAAAAAGATAGCTAGACTATACCCTGAAGAAGTAACAAATGATTATAGATCATACACAAGACAAGAGATTTCGAAGCTTCTTTCTATGGCAGACCTAAGAGATAGATGTATTATCCTACTAATGGCTTCGAGTGGCATTAGAGTTGGAGCTATTCCCTCTCTTACTATTAAATCACTAAAGAATCTGGAGGAGGGATTGGGCCTACTAACTGTGTATGGAGAGAGTAAAAAATCAAGATATGTTACTCTGGTCACCCCTGAATGTATGGCTTCAATTGAAGAGTATTTAGAACTGAGAAGAAAACGAGGTGAGAAATTAACTGAGAAATCATATCTTATTCGCGATAAATATGCAATTTATTCAAAGAGAATAAACTCGCCCATAAGTGTTAAAGAACCGGCAATAAATGTTCAAATTAGACATTTAATCCGAGAAGCTGGTCTTCCATTTAATGAGCTGCAGCCGGACCACGCTGCGAGAAAATTCTTTAACACAGCGTTAGTAAACTCTAAAGTTGACCCAAAGTTTAAAGAGCTCATAATGGGGCATGACATGAAGCTAGACAAGTTTTATTATGACGAAAATAGCGTTGAATCCCGCAAAGAGATTATGCTTGAATATATGAAAGCTGTAGATGCCCTAACCATTAATAATGAATTCAGACTTCGTAAACAGATTACCGAAGCTGAAGATAAACTAAAGAATGTGCCGAAACTAGAACAACTTCAAGAGCAGCTCGCTCATAAAATAATTGAGCAAGATTCGCTCAAAATACAGTATGAGAAAGACATGAAAGCTCATGACCAAGAGATGAAAGCAGTACGTGAACAAGTGGATCGCTTTTTGAAGTTAATAGAATATAATCCAATATTAGCCCGTGCTAAAAAATCAGCACTAGAAAGACTAGCAAACACAAAAGAATCTATATCAATGTAAAGTGGGCAGATAACTAAAACCGTAGTCAAAAAGTGATATTCTTACCCAAGTATAGGTACGATCACAAATTAATATCAATATATGGGGTTTTTTAATCTGTACTTTTTGGATACTATCGTACTTCATATTTATCGATAGAACCCCCCATTCGAGTCCAAAAAATATAAATACTGACTGACTGTATTAAATAGTAATCCAGTTCAGCTGTTAGGAAAAATAATACATTCTAAAAGATGTCTTCGGACATGGTCATACACGGGCAAAAATGATTTTGTTGTATCATGTCCTCGGTGTAAGACGAGTATATACATACATAAGATGCTTCGGCTTTTGAAAGAAAGCCGTAGTAAATGCGGGTCCCCAGATTTTAACGTGAAAAGAATACTTGATGTAGAGAGTGACAGTTCTGTGACATCGAGTCGCAAACACACGGTTTATGAGTGACGACGTCTACTCTTGTACATTCTCATTTAATGAATTTGATTGCTGTGAAATGAATGGCTGCACTAACAAAGCTACTGAACCTATTGACATAATATCATGGAAACCCGGGGAACCAGACAAATGGTATCTTTGTCATAAATGCGCCAAGTTAGTAGCTATTCGTAATGCCTAAACTTTACGATTGTTATTTAATATTTAACCAGCAAACATTTATATAAGATACTTATGTTACAATGTATGCGCGGAATAAGAAAACAATTTCGGTATCAATTCAAAACTATGAAAAGTTGAAGAGGTATGGCTTCGCGGGAGATTCGTTAGACTCTGCCATAAGCGAGCTTTTCAAGTTAGCGGGTAGCCCCGCGAGGGAAGTGAGTGTCTAGTGGATCAACAACACCTGCAACACTAACTACTGCGAAGATATTAAATCAAATCAACAAGTTAAGTAATGCAAAAGTAACTGATTCGTCAGCCTATGAGATTATAGCCTCGATAGGTAGTCTCATCAGCTATTGTAATACAAAATTCTTAAAAGATTTTCCAATTGATGTTGTCTATAAGCCAAATAGACTTCAGACAGAAATCAAGAGTTGGTATACCGATCTTAATCTCACTAACATAAATGAAAGCGTCATCAATGCTTTTGATAAATTAGAGAAAAATTCATACTTTATTCAGCTAGAAACTTCTAATCGGTGCATAGATGCTATATGTGTATTAGTAGATTATTTCAATGTAGTAGTACTATATAGAACAGATCATTATCTTGAACTGCAGGAAAAAAAGTTGGATGATCTTGAGCAATCATCATATTCAGTTGAGACATCGATCCACTTGGTAAATGCTGATGACTATGGATAACTTAGAGAAAGCGTCTCATAAATATTTCTCCATTACAAGCATTGAACGAAGACCGGAAAATGAATTATTGGTGATTATACTCTGACTACGCAGGAAGAATTTGCATTTGATCATCATGATGATCTGCAAGACGTAATTAAAGTAATAACTAAAGAAGCTGTAAACGAAGAAGATTTAGTCAAGCTAATTCTCTACACCTGTTTAAGTGCTAAATCAAATAAGCCAACAAATCTAGCAATTAATGCGCCATCCGGCGAGGGAAAAACTCACGCTATAATGAAAACGATTGAACTTTTTCCAAACAACGATGTAATATGTATAGCAAGGATGACTCCCAAAGCTCTATTTCACAGATCAGGTAAGTTTGTAATAAAAGATGATAGCACTATCAAGCAAGCGAGACAATATCTAATCAAAGAATTGCAACAAGAAATGAAAGATCTACCAAAGCAAACAAGAAAACTAATTGATCTAACTGGTTTGACAATAGTTTTCTTGGATACTCCCCCTGTGGAGCTTTTTGCTG
>JAATVR010000290.1 GCA_014523665.1 Nitrososphaerales archaeon TH526 | reverse complement strand
CTTAGTTCTTAACTAACCAATAATACTGTTAACAGCCAACCAGAGAATAGTATTCCTATTTACGTCAGACTCGCAATTTCTTCGACAATAATTAATAAGCTTGAATTAAGACGGATCAGAGTGTAATATTATATATGAACAGATAATCAAACGAAACTAAAAATCTAATTAGTAATCATAGACTATTCCTAGAATGGTTTTTATGCATTCTTAAGGTAACTATGTACAATGTCCTTTCTTTCCTTCCTTTCGCAGGAAAGAAAAAACTCCTGTGAAACGGTGGCCCGGGTTTGTACTCCGTTCACCGCAGGTCACTATTATGGTAAAGGTGAAAAGCCAAACACGGAGTTGGCTGATAATAGCGCCTTTACCTACAGGAGTTTACGATAAGCCTTGTCTATATTCTCTTGGAGATCTGGACATACATTCATTCATTATTTACATTACCGATGATTCAAAATAATACTCATTATAAGCGTGAAATTCCAATACAGTATAATATACTCAATTTGTACTACTACTTTATCTTCATCTAGTGCACCTCATTTTGGGCCGCGGTGTTTATCTAATTCCTCCATAACCTCTTTGAGGTACTGTTTAGCATCTTCTTGTGAAAGATAGGGGTGTACTCCTGCTTTGCTAGTCATTTTATCCGCGTATTCTTTAACGAGTCTTGTCACTTTATCTTGAAGTTGGACATTCATTTGTGCTGTGCCAATACTGTCTAATAGTTTTAACTCATTTTCTGCTGTCCTTCTGATAGATCTTCGTAATTCTGCATCTTCCGAGATAGAAATTGCTGAAGAGTATATGCCTATATAAAATAAATAAGATGCTAGTGCTAAAGTTGCACACGTAGCACTCCCGACAGGCGGGTATGGGATAAATACTATACCTGCGACAATAGCTATTGGCAACAGGGCAATGCCGTAACCTGCTATCTTTAGATAATCAGGAACCATCTTTTGTCGGATCTGCTGCATTCTTCTTGACAGTGCTATGAACGATACACCAAATAACAATCCTCCAGCTATGGTAGCCAACGTTGTCAGAACCCTGAACAGGACTATATCTCGTTCGAAAAAAATAAAATCAGCAGTTGGAATCCCTAATAAAGTAGGGAATAATCCGAATAAAAATATACCTAATGGGAGAAAGATAGTCATCCAGTAGATCCTCGACCTTTCCAGTCTCTGTGAATATCCGTAAAGGAGTACTGCAGATGCGATCCACAATAGTATAAAATCTATGATCAAGACCACAGTTGCTAGATCTAAGAATAAGCTGCTAATGTCTGTCATTGAATAAGAAGAATTGGAACTTGGAAACTCAACTTGAGATCCCGCTGTAGCTGATTCTATCACCACAGGAGCATCTAACAAAACGCTATTTACACCAACATCCAGTATCGCTTGACCCACTAATAGACACCCAGTTGCTAAGCCATACAAGAGTACAATGACATTTCGTATATTCGATCTGTACCATAAAAAAAATCTGTATGTCAGAAGACTCATCGTTATGTAAAAGGGTATCGAGCTGACGACTACAATTATTATTAACCAGGTAACAGAATACTGAGAAGTTGTTATTATTTGAATAACCATAATTAGAAATACAATTATAATCAGAAACTGAGCAACTTTAACCAATTTGTATAATTTATTAAATGCTGAATTAGTTGTTCTAAGGTTCTCACTTTTCTGTTTGATAAATCCTAATAGGAGTAGCAGCCCGGTACCAAGTATAATCGCTGAATTAGATATAAAGAATACTAGTCCCCAGCTAGAAGCTAACTCCTCGCTGATCAAGTCATAAATATTAGCAGTTATTGTATCAACTATTAATGCAGTAGTTAAAATCAACATCAAGATAATACCTGTTCTATTCATGGAATGGAAGACAGGCAATTTAATATTGTGATTGAAAATCAGAAATTATAAACTTTCTGTGGCATTGATGACTTTTGTCTAAATTCATTTTCATGCAATGTGATGTATATTGCAAAAAATAAAGTCTACTAAAGCGTGCACTGAGTTTTCATTTAACATAGCATTGATTTTATTTTCTATTGGGACACGATCTGGGGTGAGCTCTAATTAATAGATAAATTAGTCGAACAGACATACGTGGTATACACTTAAGCATTTGAAAAAATATGTCTTAGTAATCTGACTTCGCCTTGACAATTATAGATTAAAGCTATTTATATCTAGCATAGGTATATGATACTGTCAAACAGTAACTGGGCAATTAGAAACAGCTATTAATAGGAAGATCATTACCTTAATTTATATAAATGATGTATGAATAACGATCAAAATAACCCTAGAATTAAGGGCCGCAGTATTGACGTGAATGAGCTCAAAGAAGAGGATTACAATTATCGTGTAATACATGATGATGGATTTTACTATTTTCTGTGTATGCACAAATATGGTCCCCTATTGATCTTTGCAAGAGGATTAATAGGATCAGAATCAAAAATGGGCATAAACTATAGTTGGGTTGATGAAAGGG
>JAATVR010000289.1 GCA_014523665.1 Nitrososphaerales archaeon TH526 | reverse complement strand
TAACTTGACGATATTCCTATGTTGTGTCCCATCGTAATTTCCACATTGATTGGGCGCATTACCTGCTCCGCATGGCTTTTGTAGAATTTTCGATATCCATGAGCAATTTTCCATTCATGTCGATTAGTACCCTGCCGATTCCATCAGAACACCGCTATTGGGTATCGGTGGCGACGACGCTAAGAGATTACTTAAAAATATTTGGCGCTATTCCGTCACTGTATGAATTCCAAAATTATCATTTGTCCATTTGAGGGGATCATATAATGTTTATTACGTGGATTGTATTGTCCTATATCAATGTCACAGGATTCCAGACTTGAAAGAAAAAGGAAATTGGAAGAAGAACTCAATGGCAAAGTGTCTAACGATTGGAAGGATTTGGTTAAGAAATCAGATGAGTACATGAAACAAATGCAAGAAAATAATCGCCGATATTATGAACTACAACTAGATAAAGAACTAGATGATATGGAAAAAGACCTTAAGTCGGGAAATACCATAGGTGCAATGTATCATCGGAATGCTGCTGACACCTACCTCAGATTACTTAATTTATTGTGACTTACACATACGCTAATGTCGCGTACGAAGAACTACTCGTTGAGCAAATGAAAAGTAGGAGGGTAGACATTACCCTATTCTACACATTGGGGAGTATTTAAAGTGATTCGGAACTCAGACAGAATTGATAATTCTGAATGAATCATCGCAAATTCAGCAGCGATGTGGCTGACTTCTTTTCTTGTTAAGATATTTAGTCTTTTGAACCCACTTTACCTCAAGCATGTTAGGATTTGGCGGGGACACCTTAGCGAATATCGCTGTTATTAATAAGGATAGAGTTTATAAATCAAGTCACCGATTACGTTTTTCAGCAACGCAGGATTTATATCTGCAGGGGATACGTCACCTGGCTATGTCATCATCATCTGCTCCTACCGATGGTTACGAGGGACTAGAAAAGGTCATGATAAAGTGTGATGCTTGTAATTGACTAATAGATAGATTTGTGAGAATCGAATATGCTGATGCTGAGGGTAAAACCGTCGAAGAAAGATGGTGTACAAGTTGTCTGCTCAAGGACGGCGAGGAGCAGCGCGATATCAAGGAACGAAATCGCTAACACTAGCGACGCCACGGAATCAGGCTTAAACGAAACGCATCGAACATGTCATTATACGATGTGGCCTCCTTATCCAAATGTCCCTCTCCTTTCTCAACAGCAGTCCTCAAGGCAGTAATTAGTTTATTGTGAGATGGATTGCTACTGCTCCTCCGTCATATTCCATCAGTTCTTTTGCATGTGCCAACATGTTCTTATGCTCCTTACTAAATGGGACAAGAATAACAAACATGTTTTGTTGCAAGAACTGCAAGTCGTATACAGATGGATATGACTTCTTGAGGAATGATATCTGCTGTTCATAATCGGTATCTTCATCTACCCTATTCATTAATGCCCTAATGAACAGTTTTACCATTTGAAGAAGTACTTTCCATTCTCAATTGCTTCATCAAATTGGCGTGGCGTAAATACCTCTATTACATTCTTATCATTCCCTGGTTCAACTACATACCACGTACCCTTCCTTTGTTTCCAAACAGCATTTACTGTTCGTCCACCAGTCGTAGACAATGGAATTATGCTTATTGGGTCGCTACTCTCATTCACATATATATTTCTCATTTTTCAGTTTATCCAATGATTATGAACGTTACAAAATAAATTATCTTATATGCACAAACTCTGACTCATTATAAGCCGTAGTGACTCATTATAAGCCGTAGTGAGAAATCAGTTTCGGCTATTATATTGTTAAGACTTTTGAATATAAAGTAATACCGTCAGAGAATGATCTTCTAAACGCTGGCAGGCAAGTTCCTGATGCTTGCTCATTCCAACCCTCCATTCTACACACCAGTATTTCTGTTTACAGTCACCACATAACCGGGTTTTTGCACGTTATTAGGACCATAAAGGGAGTATTCGGAAGGTACTAAATCATGACATTAGCACCAGTCAATAGCGTAGTACTATTTCCAAAGCCATTGCTCAAGTCCATAATTTCCACTCTCGTCTGTCCCACCCTTAAATATGAGGAGTATATTATCCAAAAAGGATAGTTTCCCTGTGGAATTTGTACTATATGCTGAAGCCCCTTGATAATCCGTACCATTAAATACTTCTATGAACGTATAGTTTGCCGTTTCACCATCCTTGGTCGTTATTACTCCATGCCCCTGATCAAAAGTTTGATTGTTACCCTTGGAGATACTGACATACTCCCCTGCTTTAGAGTATTCTATGTTACCATTCATAGTTCCATTAGAAGTAAAAGTGTATGTTGATCTGTTAGAGCCAATTTCTTTCTGAATTACATCCGCTCCCTTTTCTACAAAAATGGTTCTCCTAATGTTGCTGACTGAGCATATCCAGTATTAAAGAGAATAGTATTGGTTCCTGTTCCTCCAATTAGTAATAATACGCCGGCAAATCCTGCTGTAATATTGATAGTGAATCTCTTTGTATTCATTTATGATATTGAAATCTCAAGGAGGTATATAAGGTCTTCCCTATTTGGATATTCTATGTAAAATTTACCCAAAAAAACGCAAATTATTCATGTTTTTTGAGTTCCCCATTTTCTAATGTTATCATATTTATCGTCTCACATTTCTCACACTTTGCACACTATCTAAGTAGATCTGATTAGTACTACCTAACTTCGTCTGTGACAAATCATAATAGAAAAATAATGGCATCTGATGAAATTGCAAAGCAGCGAATAGTTGCCAACAAACATTCTATTCTCTGAGTGATTGTACTGGTTGATCCCGATTCAGCAATGACTAAGCCGACTACAAAACTAAAAGTTGAGGCTATTACTGCCATCGTAACTACCAAATACTGGATTCTTCGTTCTTCAATCATCTTTAAGCCAATAACAGTACTAAATGTGGTGAGGTTTATCTCGATTGATTACGATTATCACTTGACAAAGTTAAGCAAGCAAGCAAGGCTGAACTCGTCCGGTAAGTCATCGTGGCTGAATATCGCATTGCATCAGAAGGATTGACGTTGAGATTTTTAGTTCTCATATCTAGTTTTCATATTTGAAAAAATCTAGCAAGTACCAGTATTGATGATGGTCATCTTTCATGTGCAACCCAAACCTGGTAAAATAGTTAATGCCCTTGTTGGCTGCTCTATTCTTGCGCTTTTAAGCACCTACAGAGGCGTTTACTTATAGAGGTTAAACTGGACAACAGATATTAAGTAAAAAGAATAATATAGATTATGAGGAGACATGGCAACTTATAAAATCTTTGCAAAGTTCACCTCAGAATCCGACATAAAAGGGGAGGACGCAGAGAGAATCATAAGGGACACTTTAAAGAACTTAGCAACTGAAGTGCAGATCAGTTCTGTTGATATTGAAAAATCAGAAAATGAGGAAGAGGAAATAGGCGGTGGATAGTCATATATTCTTCTTTTCAATTATTTTTAATAAGAATGTCTATAGTATAGAAACAGGTCTGAATAGAAGCGCACAATTTCAGAGATATCTACAGGCTTAGATAATATTCTATTATCGTTAAATTCATCAATATGAAGCCTCCGTTACCATTTAATAGTTTTGCAATTCTGCCTATACAAAGGCTTATACGAACATAAATATGAAAGATGGTAGATAGGAAGTTCCATTCTGAGTATTGACGATGTATATTCTATCCGCTCCACGGCATCACAATCGCAGAATTGATCTCAAAGATACCTAGCCATGTCGATACCTTGTATAGGGACCAAGGAACTAAAACAGAATATCAAATCTAGCTATTACCAATTATAGATTTATACTATGGCCTAATATTTTGCTAGTAATTAACGTCTTCTAGCAGCTATCGTATGTGTTTGTTCTATATACCATCTTATATTATCTTTAAACTTTGACCACCAATCAAGGAATGCATCGCTACTCTCCGATTCAAATAGCAAGAATCCATTATATTCTGTTCCCCAAGCATGGTTATATTCGCCAGCTAGTTCTATTCCTGATGGTAAATTGTTCCTTAGATCATTCCACTCAGATTTAGCCTTAGCCGCTTCATCAGTGTTCATACTCTTGAATCTATAAAAGACCAGAAATGTGGTTGCAGCCATAAATAAATATGATACTAGATACTATTATGTGTTCTCAATGTAATGTAGAGGATCTGATCACATCTCCTCAGGGGGTGTAGTTGACCAACTCCAACCGTTAGGTTGATGTAGTATTTGCAGTGGTGTAAAGACTGCTTGATGTGGTGTATGCAATCGTATATTATATTGAAGTAGAGTTATCCTACAACAGTACTCTTCCAGGCAACATCTCCTACATTCTTTCGGGGAACATTTACCTGTGCCATATGTTATTGATCACAATTTGGGCTATATATTAAAGTCCAAGTATATAATAAATAATAAAAACATGAAAAAGCTTGAGGGAAAGGTCGCAGTAGTTACCGGTGGAAACAGTGGCATAGGCCTAGCCGCAGCTCAGCAGTTCGTCTTAGAGGGTGCACATGTTTTCATCACAGGTCGACGTCAAAGTGAACTTGATACAGCCGTCAAGCAAATCGGCAAAAACGTCAGCAGTGTCCAGGGTGACGTATCGCATCTTGTAGATCTTGATCGGTTGTATGCGAAAGTGAAGGAGCAGAAGGGTAATATTGACATTCTGTTCGCTAATGCTGGAGTTGGCGAATTTGCTCTACTGGGAACAATTACCGAGGCGCAATTTGATAAAACATTCGGTATTAATGTCAAGGGTCTTCTGTTTACCGTGCAGAAAGCGCTTCCTATGTTTCAGGACAGTGGTTCGATCATTCTAAATGCTTCGATTGGAGGATCTAAGGGGATCGAAGCGACATCAGTTTACAGCGCAACCAAAGCCGCCATACGATCATTTGCTCGCACTTGGGCAGCCGAGCTAAGACATCGCAAGATCCGAGTCAATGCTATAAGTCCTGGTCCTATTGACACGCCGGCCTTCACTGGCTTGGCGCAGACTAAGGAGGAGGTCGAACAAATAAAGACTAATCTCGTGACCAAGGTGCCGCTTGGAAGGATGGGAAGGCCAGATGAAGTCGCAAAAGCTGTCTTGTTTCTAGCATCAGATGACAGCAGTTTTATTACCGGTATCGAACTGTTCGTAGATGGAGGTATGACACAGATCTAGGGATCTCATGTAAAAATCTGTTCCCCAACTTTGTTAGTTATAACAAGGCTTTAAAGTGTTTTAAAAGATTCAAATTTAATCAATCATAATAAGGGATAAATATTGTGCTGGCAAGTATACCTTATCCCTTTTCCACACTTTTACATACTATAAAGTTGGATAACGTAATTTCAATGCACATGCTTATATGAGAAAATATAGAAATTGATTACAGGTGATTATAAAAGTTGAAGAGAAGGAGAAGTTTTCCAATGGGTGCTAAATGCGAATGTATGTGTCATGGTAAAGGCAACATTCAAAGCTATTGCGGTTATTGCACATACTCCCATGCAGATAGGATTTTCAAAAAACCGTAACAGAAGTTAAGGTTGTGTGGTAACGGAGTAAGATTATTTTTTTCGAGCTCAAGTGAGACGTATATTCTCATTTGGTTACTCATTATTCGGCTATGGAATAGTTTCGTTTTGCGATCTTCTAAGAGACATATTTCCATATTCATCAGCAATTGTCCGAATAATTTCTGAATATCCCGCTAATCGAGGAAGATAGAACTACTGAGTTTTCAAGTATTTTTACATGCATGTACTGATTTTAAGTGAGGCTGGTTTATATTCTTGAAAGCGGTATTGTCACATTTACAGCGTACACAGCAAAAGCAGTGGAAGAAGGGTATGTGTAGATACTGCCTTTAATCCTTCTGCTGACACGAACCTGGGAACTGCCTTCAATATTCCATATCCAGATGGCTTGTTTGATACTTCGTTAGAAAATAGAGTTGTTTGTTCTTGCTGCTGACTGCTTCTTGTAGCTACTATTTTCCTGAGATCCTTGAATGTCATTTCTGTTACTAACATCCTCATCTATAGTAACTCTGTCATCAGAATTAGCTTTTTCTGTTGTTTTAGGTGCTGCGTGCGAGGCTACAAACCTAACGGCATCATCTAGAACAGCAGCATTAACCGGTCGAATTTGTAGTAGTGGCCATTGCACTATCAAGGTTATTGACTATTTGAGGTTTAAGTACATCAGCTGCTACAACATAATTTGCAATAAATGGCTCTCCGTCCATCGTATGAAGTGCAACTAAATTACCAACAAAAGGTACAGTTTTGGACATAGTAGGTGAGTCTAAATACTCTACATTCATCATCAAAGGAGTAACAGTAGCGCTGGTGTTCCATGGTGCATCTGCTGTAAGGAGAGTTCCAAATTTCTCAGGTATTTGTGCAGTCGTTGCATTATCTAAATTGTACAAGTTTATTACCGCTACCTGTACCGGCTTGCTGGCCGTAAATGTTAGCGTACCAGAATATACTGCGCTATCATTCCTTGGTGAAAGAATTACTGCTGCTTGGTGACTTTCATGGCCTTTCAAAGGGTCCACATCTGAACTAACTGTACCTTGTTGTACAATTTTTTGGCCGACTGCAGTTTCCTGTTGTTGACCTTGAGCTATCGCTTGCTGCTGC
>JAATVR010000288.1 GCA_014523665.1 Nitrososphaerales archaeon TH526 | reverse complement strand
TACAAAGATAGAGACATTACAAACTTCGATCCTTTTCCCCCTCAAAAATACCATTACGATCTAGCTTTACTGAAGGCAATGCTGAACAGCCACTAGGAAATTACAACGTATTAATAAAATGATAAGTCGAACATACATCCTTAGAGCATAAGTGATAGTAATAATACCTTCGGTTATCCCTTTTTGTTGTTACAGAATATAATCGGTGAAAAACTCTTATCACACTTTGCCGCGTCTCTGTCTTGCTCGATGGATTAAGCAAGGGATGCTCTTGATTGTGCCGATGCAGCTATTTTACCAATTGCTAGCGCGATGTCTCTAGTTCCGACTTCACTCATAATGGCCCCCTCCTAGTAGTGAAGTAGAACAGCTGCCGAGCCTAGGGTGAAGGGCCTTAGTGGACAGAGCATAATCGTTAGCTAGTTGCTTGTCTAGAATTTTGACTACTTGATCTAGGCTCATCTCTGCAATGCATATATTGGATTTCAGATCAGTTTTCATAAAATTTTCATTTATGGCTTTTGATGGAACAAAATCCTTCTTTTCCGGATGACTTGATTTTATTATTTTAGTCTCCATTACTTTGGGGTATGTTACTGGAATATATAACTCGGAAAGTTACGATTATGTAACATTATTACCAGTTAGTAACTACCCAGTTAATATACATGGAACTTGCTAATTGTTCTTTATCCTCAAAGGTTGTGATTCAGGATCAAATCCATTTAGTCTGATTCTAAACCTTTTTTTTAGTTTTGTTAGATAGTTTTTTATACATTTTATATTTGTCTAATTTCATGCAAGACCAAAAAGTTGCAGTAGTAACAGGCAGCTCAAGTGTTGAAACCTCGTTTGCACTTGCAAGAAATGGATTTCATACTTATGCAACTATGCGTAATCTACAAGAGAAGTCCAGTCTTATAACAGAGAAAGCTAGAAATGAAAATCTGCCATTACAAACTATTCAACTTGATGTTAATACTGAATTGATATCCATAGAGATTGATGAGTCATTCAGAATAGAATATAATCCAGCAAGAGGTACGGAGATAGAATTCTACAAAAAGTCAATAAGCCAATAATAATGTTATTAGAGATCAATATGCTAACGGTTCAAACGCCAAAGTTTTAACAGTAAAAGTATAATCTGCAATAAGTTACTCTATCCAAACCTATACTGACCATGCTACTACTTAGTATTCCTCAAATTATTAGGGGAATATAGCCCTACACAAAGGGAAGTTCTATAATAGATAATAGTAAGGTATACATAGATAGGTTGGAGTGGCAGCCCAACAACAGTAATGGAATGGCGGGGCTAGTGCATTATCTTCCGTATCGCCGCACTAGCCCCCAATTGATCTCTAGTCTGCTATCTCTAATTAGAGACCAAAGTATTTTAAGTTCTGCTGTAAATTTTCCAGCGAATTCCCAGAACTAGATGATAAAACCATTATTAAAGATGACCATATAACATTGCAAGAGTACCCATAGGTGCCGGAGTTGGCTGACTGTGTGACCACTACCTCCTACCTTTATACCAGCAGCCAATCCCACATTACTCTTTATGAGAATCAAGAATTTCCTAAATGTAAATGTGTTGAGATTTTATTAGAAGGGGGGTGGTCTATGCTATTCAAGTCACGTCATGACAAAATCCATGTGGTAGGTCGGTAAGTCTGCTTCCGATCTACCTTTAATTAAAAAAGCTTTTAATATAATTAATGAAGTATATAGTACCAACTGATACCAAAATGTAAGGTAGACAACCAGAATTGGCTTTAATGCTTGCAGACATATTAACCTGTAGCTTACAGTCCTATCTTCCTGCATTTAATATATAGTGTAATAGGCCGAAGTGTAGGACGCCTGCCCAGTTAATCAATGCCTACAAACTCGCATGGTATGTCTAAGAGCGATCATATCTGTCAACTAAATTATCTGCAGTTGTAATGCTTATCCGTACATTACACCATCCCTGATACGATCGGCATCTTGTACTCCCTTTTCCTCCGGTTGCTGTTGTTGACCGCGAAGAGATTGAATTATCTTTTCCAATCTTATCCGTAGAGCCGCTCCTTGTCTCCTAAGTTGTTTAGTATCTATCTCTAGGCTTTTATCATCTGTAATTTTATCAAGTGATTCTAACAGAATGGCAGCTCCCTCCGGATCTGGCATTCCTCTAGTTGAAGATATGAATAAAGCCTTAGAAGCCAGCCCATTTGATAGACAAGAGGATAATAATCCTCCTGCTAATCCGCCGATAAATGCAGTAGTTGGATATACATTCTGCTCAGAATTATGCTCTGCTTGAGCCTCCTTGTTATGTGCCTCTTCATCTGTATCTGGAATTAGACTAGCCTCATCTGCAACCTCTCCGTTACTTGACATAATCATAGGGGTTCTATTCGAATTAGGTATACTTTCAACGGCAATACCATCCAACACCATAACCTGCTTGACCTTATTATTTAAGGCCCATTTCGTAACGGTATCCAAAACTGAATGCATGCCCTCTATCATTATAGGAGCTTCACATACGAGTACGCAAACTTTGCCCTCCTCATTGGAATACAACCGAAATGGGTGTCTAAGTTTCCCTTCAGCATAAATAACCCCTGGTACTATAAACTCAGATTCGACACAGGCAATTTGTTCCATGTGTAGTCTGTTGATAATATAGCTAGTGCTTATCGATCCTACTAGACCCGGCCCAGGAAAACCTGCTATTAGGATTGGTGAATCCAATCTTTTCTTTTTTTGTATTACCTTTGCTATTGATCTAACAGTTGTCTTTCCTTCTGTTACTAACTTATCTTTAGAATGTAGAGGATAGGCTGACATCATTTCAGAATGTACAGCTTTTTCATGTGTCTTGGATGGTGACAATCGTTGTTCATTACGCTGCGTCGATATAAAATTTTACGTATAGATAAAGCACATAAACCTATTACGGCGATGTGATCTTAAGTTTCGTGTTAATTATTTGTTTGCTGTGTTCCTCCTAAGGAATGTAACTCAAGATCAAGAATAATGTGATGACGTTGGGGTTGTGCGTTGCAGACTTTAATAATTCGTTCAATCTCCTCATAAACTGCAACATCATTTTTAAGACGAATTTTCAGTAATTGTTCGATGCGTATTAACTTAATCCTTGAGGATTCGGATAGACTTTCTAGGTGATGGCCATGCAATGGAGGACGCTCATTCGCTTCCTTAGTTGAAGCGCCAAAAAGATAGAAATACGCCTCCTTCAGGTTCATGTTATTTCTTAGTGCCTCAAGCCACCGGTCCAGAATTTCTTCATTTCCTCTATTGGCAATTAATGCTACAGATAGCTGCTTGAGAATGGCGTCCGCTAATTCAGGGGCACAGAGAGTTCGGATCAGTCTTTGTATTTCTCCAACCTTTGAAGTGGTTCCAATGATGGGATTGGTGGGAGGTCCAACCGGATTAGTGCTCGGTTTGTTGATTTGGCACGTATTCGTTGATATGTGAAAGTACACTTGAAGAGTTTCCTTGAGAGCTGTCGTGTGCAATGGATGTTGAAGGGAAACTGAATGCTTTAGCATCAGAACGAGTGGAAGGTGAAGCTAGCTGCTTGTAACTTTACCTGTACGCTAACGGATTTGCTGCATTATACTCCCCTGCAACCGTCCTATCACATATCGATCATTCGAACAATTTTACCTTGACCATGATGAAGATTTTGATTATGTCGGTCGGCACTATACCTTCGAGTAAAGTCCTGCGAGCATAATGCACAAACCAATATCTTATTACCCGTATAAAGGAATGTGGCAAAACAACATTTAAACTAATCGACAAAGCGCAGCGCTGTGCAGCGCTGCATTGAGAAATAAATATCAACTCCATTGTTGAGGAGTCTTATAGCTATCGAAAACAATTCGTTAGTCTTGGGAATATATCTTTACTATTTGGAAAATATCAGAAGAGCTACTCAAGTGTATCAATGATATCGGAGTGGATGCTAACATGATTGCTAGCAATCCTAAATTGATTTTTAATGTACATGACTGTCATTTATTTAATGCCCATGTTAAGAATAAAAGAATAATATTGAGAATTTGTCATAGGTTCGGTAAAAATTATCTCGGAATGAAAGCTGGGAAATTTACTTAGGAATGGCTCTTGATGCTTTAACGAATCAAAATGTTATCTGCATTAATTTTTATTTCAAGCATGGCAGATTGCTTCGAGGACTGATATACAAAATATAGTTTATAAACATGAAACTGACCATAAGAATAGTTGTCGCAATTCACCGAGGATCAACAATCTGAATTAACCAGTAATGACGAAGAAAGTGCGATTTTGCCTCAAGTCAAATTTGCTCAGTGCCCAATTAAGACCAGTTTAGGTGTACTTGGAAAGAAATGGACTATGCTGGTATTGAGAGATATAGGTTTCCTCAAGATAGTGCGTTTCAATAGAATCTTAGAATCGATCCCTGGTCTTACACCAAGGGTCCTATCAATGCGTTTAAGAGAGCTAGAGGATGAAGGATTCATAGAGTGTGTTGGAGGAAAGAGACATCCCATTATGGTGGTGTGGAAGCTTACCGAAAAAGGTAGAGATACAATGCCTATCCTGCTCCAGTTAACGGCCTTTGGTTCCAAGTGGCATTCGGATGTCGTCTTTGAAGACAAGAGACCTAGAACGTTAAACGAGATCTTTCCCCAACCAGAAGCAAGGAGAATAATGATGGGTATTAGATGAGGAATCTTCGTAGGTCTTTTAAGTGGGTATGGGTGGAAAGTCTCTAGATCTGGGAATCAGAGTCAACCATTCTTTGGGGCACTTGACATACGCGAAAAATAAAAGTGAAGAATCGCTTGTTAAGGCCAGTAATCCTCAAAGGACTTCAAAAAACAAAGATGCCAAATTTATAATCTTGTGAATTCATTGGGCCATAAGAAATGCGGGTGGTAGGGGAGTTCGGTTCTCAATTTCAGACTCAAAAGGTGGACGACCACAGGGCCCGGGTTGAAGATAAAATATTGGTCGTCTACCAATGAGATTGCTTATTTGCGTATTATTATTGAGATGAATCGGCTTTAATTCAATTACGTATTTAGATCATTTAGAATATTGAGAATTTGATCTCTACATGTTGGGAAATCCTCGTCATGAAAATAATTCGATTTCAATAAAACACAATTATCTACAACAACTATGGCAGTGACTTGAAGTCGATTCCCGTCCCCATATTTTAAGCCGGGAAACTAGGCTAGGATAGACAATAATTTGCAAAATGACAAGAAAAGTTGGTTCATACCAAATTGGTGAAATACCCTCACTGGTATGGTTGTAAAATAGCGCTAGAACAATGCTAATGTCCTATAAGCAACAGCGGCATTACGGTAGTAGGTATGTCAACAGGAATTGTATAAAGAATCCTAACCTCTGTTCGCATAGAATTTTTCAGCAATACTACCAAACCTCATGCGTTATGAGTTAAGTTTTTAGCAGTTCTTCTTAGGATCAGCGCAAAACCGACTGTGACACCCGAAAGTAATCCTGCTGTTAGAAATATTAGATCATACGATCCAGCAGATGGGTATGATCCATCGATTCCTTCAATAGTCTCGTGATTTGCCATATACACCCCAGCTAATGCAGGGCCTATTGCCATTCCAATAAACAACAAAAGGGCGCCAACTCCTACTGAAATACCAGTGAACTCTTTTGGTGAAGAGGAGACGACCATGTTCCAGGTAGATGTCATTGTTATCGATAACCCACTTGCGACTATGGCCAGACTTGTAGATAACGCGGATTCTGTTGAATGAAATAAGGTTAATCCAATGGCACCGACTAGGCTTATTACTCCACCAATTATCATGGGTTTTATACTTCCTATCCGATTTATGATAAGCGGAGTGATACTGGCAAATACCAAGAACGTGATCATGAAAGGTAGCTGAACATCGGCGGCATCTACTGAATCTCCTCCAAATCCTAGTGGGATGGGGCTTCTAACTAACTGTACTATGGTTGGATAAATCATAAACATGGTGATACCAGCAGCTATCAACAAGATGAATGAAGGTAGAAGGATCTTGTGCTTTAGTAACCTTAAGTCCAGAAAAGGAGGCACGATCCTTTTCTCCAGGATAACAAAGATCGATAATGAAATTGCAGATACAACAAACGAGCCAGCGATCTGCAGGATATTCTGGGAGTTAACGCCGATCTGTATGAGTGTAAGAGCGATCAGAAATGACGTGATTGTAACAGAAAGTGCTCCTACGCCCTTGATGTCTATTGGAAATGATGCTCGCTTTCTTCTCGAGGTATTATCCGTAGCTTCTTCCGAATTTGCGTGATGAATCTTTTTATCTTCTCTGACAAATTTGGCGATCATTATCGTTACCACAGCAGAAAAAGGAATTATGGCCAAGAAAGTTGAATGCCATCCAAAGTTTTGAATAATGCTAGCCCCTACCAATAAGCCAACCACCGAACCTGCAGAATACGCAGATCCAAATACCCCTACAGCTATGGCGAGTTTGGCGGGGGGGAAAGTGTCTCTAAGAAGACTAAAGGCAGCAGGAACAGCCGCTAAACCAACGCCTTGGATTATTCTAGTGACAAGTAGAGTTGATATGTTGTCAGCAAAGCCGCCACTAACAAGTCCTGCTATATATATTGTGAGTAGTACAAGTAACACTTTCTTTTTCCCGTATAGATCAGAAAGCCTGCCTGCAACTGGTGTCATTACAGCAGCAACGATTAGGTATGCACTGAATATCCATGCTGCTGTCCCGTAAGTAATGTTAAAGTCCTGTATAATTTCTGGTATTGCAGGAAGAAGCATAGTCTCTGAGAAAAAGACCGTCAGAAGAGTGCTGCTGAGTAATGCAAGAGTAACCCACGCCCTGCGACTAATAGTTATAGTTTTTTCAGCACCAGCACTTCCCTCTTTGGGACTTTCTCTGTTTTGTGCTAGCTCTGGATTATCGATTCGACGCATCCTCATTGTTAGAGAATTGGCATTATTTATCGTTAACGGAAATAGAGCTCCAAATATACGACATAAACCTTATTTCATTGTCCAAACAAATACTGTCAAGCGGTCAAGACCTTTATTTAGCGCAATTATAAGCATTTAGATTCCTCCTCTCTTAATAGAGTCAGAGAACCAACAACCTAGAGTAGTAGGCGCTCCCGTGATTTCGATAATATCCTTTAAATTTGAAATATTCTTTAGCGTATCTAAAGATAGCTTTTGATTTGTAACATAATGTGTGCCATTATCATATACAGTAGCCATAGCTCCCGTTATTTTATATATGAAATCAATCGTCTTTGCCGAATCTACTTCTTTCTTTGTGTATATCTCTAGGGTATACGTTGGTGTAACACAAGGATTCTCACGCAAACGTGTTAAAAGATCATAAATGAGATCTGGATCAACGTTTGGCAAATATCTTTGGAATAAGCCTTGTAGATCATCGAAATGCTTTCTAATTCCCTGCATTTCATTAAGATCGATATTAGTCATTACCTGGAAACCAATCCAGCACGCGACGCTATCGTAACGAAAAGATAATGACCAACCCAATTCTTTGCAGTTATCCTGTCTGACCATATTAGGTACACGTATGATTTGCAAATAGTCTCACCTCTAGCCATGCAATTATGTAGACTCTACATTATTTATCGTTGGTGGAAGCGATACTCCAAACAATGAACAATAACTTTAAATGTTTGACTGAGTTTAGTAAAGGGAATTATGCAAATTCAGCGGCTTTATTTGGATGAAAAAGATCTCAAAATTATTAGAATTCTGTCAAAGGATTGTAGAGAATCATTCATGAGTATAGGATCTGCCATTGGTATGACATCCAAGAGTGTGAAAGCCAGAGTGGATAGAATGATCTCCACTGGGGTAATCGAAAAATTCGTCCTTAAAGTAAATCCAGTGGCACTTGGATACGGCATTGGTTGCATGCTTATTGTACGTGAACACACAGCAAATATGGATGATATTATCAATCGATTGAATCTCGTTGGAGATGTATCAATTCACTCCAAATGTATGGGAGGTATTTCTACATTTTGTCTAGCTATAAAGGAAGGGCACGAGGATAAGCTCAAACTTCTGCTTGATTCACTTAAACCCGCTAGTGTCCGTATCATGTTTACAAGTAAATTATCACATTCGTCGTCAGCTTCAACTTCAACACTACCGTCATCAAATATGAGTAAAAGATACGAACTCACAGAGACAGATCTAAGAATAATTAAATGTCTCATATCCAACCCCAGGATGGAAATGAATGATATAGCCAGGGAGACTTCTATATCAGGAAGAACAGTTAACCGAAGACTGACAAAATTGAAGGATGATAATGTGCTAAAATTCTTTATCTTGTGTAATCCTGTTCATACCGTAGGGTATATTCAATTTGCACTTGTAGTAAATACACTTGACAGGTCATCTTACCATCAGATAGTTGGGCACATTTACGAACAATTGGGAGAGAACATTCTTTTTCAGCTTCCTGTAACTGATCCAGATAATGTATTAACTTTTCTTTTATTTAGCCAAGATATTTTCGCTGCAGATGGCATTCTGAAGAAGGTAGAATCGTTTGATGGTGTGAAGAGGGTTGAATTGTTTGTACTCACAGATACAACCTCTTATGACGAATGGGTGCTAAGGGAGATAGACAAAAAACTGAATATCCCTATTACAAGACACAATGAAGAATTGGGGCCTTTATTAGAAATCAGCGGTTAATGCAGTTCAAGTTTTCTTCTGACCCTAAAATTTATTCATAAATTCTAGTTCTATTCGCTAGAAACGTCGACGATTCTAGTAATCTGGACAGCATGTTCGAAGGAAGCATCTCTGTATCATTTGGCTGAGGCCTAGGCAGACTTTCAGTCTTATATATTATAATTAGACTACTCATATCTATGAATGATCCCGAAGTTACGCGAACTAGAACTGCAACCCAGAAGATTAATCCTGTATTTGTCAACAGGTGGTCACCAAGAGGTATGACAGGGGAAGAACTCGACGACGAAGATCTAATGGCACTCTTTG
>JAATVR010000287.1 GCA_014523665.1 Nitrososphaerales archaeon TH526 | reverse complement strand
CTCTAGAAGTACGGAGAATCAGACCAGTTCACCTAAACTGCCTATTTTAACAGAGGTGTCTGACAAAGGTATTTACAAGGTAGAACTTCGCTGGAGCTCACCTGCAGACATTCAGTCCCCAGCTATCCTATCAAAAGATGGTTTCGACATAGAATTATTGTTTCTAAATGCTACTTCAGCAGAAACAACCCCTCAAACAATGCAAGGTAACAACAGTAATCTGACCATGGATTTTCAGCGATCTGTCACAAGCGAGGTTTCCAATCTATCTACGATAGAGCCCATAGTGCCTGTGGATAGCTTTGATATAACAATTTATGACGATAAGGGAAATGAATTGTGGAACAAAATGGATCAAACATTAACTGCGGGCAGAGCTCCTATGAGGGTCATGTTAGATCCTAATTATAGCGGTGCAATAACTATCACAGTAAGTGATATCAAATCCCCATTGACTTCTGGTTCCAGTGAAAAGGCCGAAGATTCTGTAAGATTTACAGCAACAGTCCAAGGTGAAAAGAAATAGGCAACCGTTACCTTGTGCTAACAGGGTTTGCAAAATGATGCTATCGACTTGAGGGAAAGTTTGCAATTAACGAATCTAATGTTGTATCTGTGCATGCCCCTTGAAATCGCTTTAACATACAAAAACAATTATCAATCTTGAAGGTCAATACATCGTTATTGGTACAAAGTAAGAAGAGTAATATCGTTCATAATGGTGATCGACAACCAAAATACGGCCAGTCTGCGGTTAGTTCAGCCGTCGACAAGGATCGCGTCGGACCCCAGGTGGTAAGTGGGTTAGAACAGAAATAAACTCCACCATCTCAGGAAAAGAGGGACCATTAAGACTTAATAAACCAGTGCTTATTGCAGGATTCCCCGGGCCGGGCCTTGTGGGTTCTATCAGTACAAGCTTCATTATAGAGACCTTAGGTATGCGTCAAATAGCATGCGTTGAATCAGAATTCATAGTTCCTGGAGTGATATATGTTGGTGGAAAACTAAGGCATCCTTTTAGACTGTACTCCAACAATGAGGGAACCATTTGTGTCCTCGTTTGTGAAACACCGATACTAGTTCAGGGAATTCATCGCGTTCTTGATGCAGTGATGAAGTGGGCATTAGATAGCAATGTAACCAAAGTGCTTGTTTTGGAAGGCCTACCAATGCAGGGCATCCCTGATTCGAAAAGACACCCGTTCATACTTTCAAACAGTGAAGAGGATCATACTCTAATCAATAATCTCGATGATATAGACATCAATGCAAAACAATCGAGGAAAAAGAGTCAAGGAGATGACGTCAATGAAAATAATTCGGAACATAATGATTCTTCCGATATACTGGGCCCTACATATATTGGAGGGGTATCTGGCGGCTTACTGTCTTCCTGCATTTCTAACAACGTTCCATGTATTGCCGTGCTCGTCCCCTCTTTAAGCGGTATCCCTGATCCGGAGGGAGCAGCGATAATACTTGAAACCCTCGCAAAGGTAACGAGTTACGAAGAATTAAAAATTGATGTGAACAAGTTGAGAATGCAAGGAAATCGTGTCAAGAAGAATCTTGAAAAAATTGCAAGATCTATTCGCACTCAACAGAAATCTGTGGACGGGAATGAGGCGGGTCAAAATGAAGAAAACTTGATGTATGGGTAGTTCCCTTCCAAATGATAGGATAGATTTCAACTCGACTTACATACGTTGTAACTTTCAGAGAATTTAATGATCGTTCTGGATCTATACGCCGCTTCTTTTTTGGTCATTTTTTCTAAATGACCGACATGTAGTTCGTCCAGATTCTTTCTTTTCTCTCTCCAAGCTGAGCTAATAAAACAAAAAATGTCAATTTTATCAAAAGATCGGAAGTCTATTTTAGACTATCAAGTAGCTTGCTAGCAGGTAAAGTATTTAGAATACTAGATTTTTCTGCCCATCCTCTTCTTGCCTGGCCGATGCCAAACCTCAAGAAAGCAAAATGTAGAGGATGATGGGCATCTGAATCAATTACGAGATTTACTTTGTTTTCGACCGCCATCCTTATGTGCTCATCCTTTAGATCCAGCCTATTATAATGTGCATCTACTTCAAGTACTGTCTTTGTGTCCCTCGCTGTTTCGATCAGCTTAATCATGTCCACGGGGTACCCATCTCGTCGATTGATCATCCTACCGGTGGGATGAAAAATAATGTCTACACTTGAGTTCTTTGCTGCTTCTAACAATCGATTGGTTTGGACATCAATTGGTAAGGAAAAGTTGGAATGAATAGCAGCTCCCACTATCTCTAGTCTGTCGAGTATATTATTGGGGATATCAAGTGATCCATCTTTCTGTATATTTACCTCAGCACCTGAGAGTATTTCGAAACCGTTGTCTTTGTTCGCATCATTGATTTCAGCAATTCTATTTGACTGATCCATTAATTCTTGCCCATTAAGGCCATTAGCTAACTTGAGACTAGTTGTATGGTCAGTGATAGCTAAGTATTTCAAACCAAATTTAATCCTTGCATTTTGTGCCATTTCCTCGATTGAGAACGTTCCATCAGTGTAGTTACTGTGGACCTGCAGATCTCCCTGCAGATCATTGTATTCAATTAATTGCGGTAACTTCGTCCTGCCCTTGCTACTTTTTTTGCTGTGCTGATGGGCCCCCTTTCTAAGTGCTAATTCTATTTCTCCTTTATCTTCCCGAATTTCTGGAGAAATCCAATCCAGGCCTAGAGTTTGATATACCTCTTCTTCAGTTCGTCCGGCTACTCTACTGTTATTAGCATCAAATACCCCCCATTCATTTAATTTAAGACCCCTAGAAAGGGCTACCTTTCGAACTGCTACGCCATGTTCTTTGCTTCCAGTGAAATACTGTAATGCTGCACCAAAGCTCTCTTCAGGAACTACAAGCAGATCTGCATCCATACCATTCTTGAGCTTCACGAATGCCTTGGCCGCACCCTTTCCAACTATCTCTCTTACCTCAGGCATATTGATAAAATAATCAATTATTCTGGTTTTCGTACTATTATCGCCCTCTGCAGAAGTAGAAACCAAAAAATCTACATCTCCAATGGTTTCCCTCATCCTTCTAAATGAACCTGCTGCTACGGCATGCTTAATTCCTGAAACATTCGCCAGGCGACTCTCGATTTCCTTAACAAGAGGGTAGATTTCACCAATTAGTCGTCTTTCCTTGCCTTTCCTAAAGAACTGAATTTTTTTAAGGATCGCCTCCTCCCGCTTTTGAGAAAAACCAGCAATACTCCTAATCCTGCCGCCACGCGCAGCGTTTTCTAGCTCAGCAATGTCTTGAATTTTTAGATTACTGTACAGTGTCATGATTGTTTTGGGGCCTATCCCCTCTAAATTCATGAGCTCGCTGACGTTGACTGGGATAACTTTCTTCAAATCTTCGTAATAATGTATTTTACCTGTAAGAACATATTCTTCAATTTTCAGTGCAATAGCTTTACCAACAGAAGGTAATTTCAATAGTCCGTTTATTTTCTCCGTTTTGTACAATTCGTCTACTTCAGTATACAGATTCTCAATCACATCGGCAGCCTTTTTATAAGATCTGATTTTGAAAATCAGACCGAGCTTTGATTTCTGATCTTCCCCGTCTTTCTCGGTTACTCCCATCTCTAGGATATACGCTATCTCTCTGAAGATATTGGCAATTTCTAAATTCATTTGTACCCTATTATGTAAAATGGATATCTAGTAATATAAGATAATTGTGACGGCATTAACTCAGCTTGTTTACACGGAGCGGTCAGAGGCTCCGGCTATGCGAGTCCCCATCATTATTTTAACACTATTTCCTCACTTGATAACAGCTAAACAACTGCACCGCTATTCCCACTAAATATTAAGCCCGAAGAATCACGCGTTGTTCGAACACTCTAGTACAATGCGACATCGTATGTGCATCTTTTCATTATTTGTTATTATTCCTATCGATAACGCTCTCGCAATTTGGTAATCTACTGCGGGCTTCACAATTAAATTGGTGTTGTACTCCCGTAACTACGAATTGACTTAATACTGAACCATCTTGAAAGTTCAAATCCTTCAAGATTGACTACCTTATTGATGTTCAACCAACAGTCAGCGAGTCATCCAATGCTGTTCATTCAAAAATGAGAGAATAATCTGGAAAGCTCCTGTATTGTCTACTGGGATAATTTGGCTGGTGGATTTATCTCGTTAATGAGCGAGTCTGACGCTGGAAGATTGTTTGATTTTCAGATCGAATCATCGCCTGGCTATTAATCTCAAAAAAGATTGTAATGATTTATTTAGTTGTTGTACGTCCTAACATAGGTGATAATTTAGTCATTTAATTAAAAAGTCATGTTTCCTGCCATTACCAACATAGGTAAAGAATAATGTTTTTGGTATCAAATGATAAAAGATCCCACTATTGGTGTGGCTTATAAGGTTTATTAGCTATGATGTCCAAATAGTGATTAAGTATGCCAAGCTGTTCAAAT
>JAATVR010000024.1 GCA_014523665.1 Nitrososphaerales archaeon TH526 | reverse complement strand
GCCTTACACTATTTGTTTTATCCTTACACAAAATGTCTTTCCGTCATGATACAATTCTGAAACCGCTTTAAACTCAGTTCCCTTCTTGAGAAGATGTCTTGGTCCCTCATAGTCATAGTGGTTTAATCTAGCATGCCATTTTCCATCTATCGTAACCAGCGTAATTCCAGATAGGGTATTTTCAACGTATATATCATGCACTTCTCCAGGTATGTATCTCAGATTATCCGAGAGCGTTATTGTTACATCATCTAACCATTTTATCCTTTTCAATTTCTCAAGTTTCTTTAACGCTTCAACCAGAATGTTATTATCGAAACCCAATGTGTCTCTAATGATATCGACATCCTCTCCAGATTGCCCTTTTTTTACTAACGATGAATAAATCTTTCTTGCAGCAGTATTGACATCCCTTACAAATTGTTTTGTATAACTTCTATCTAACAACGGTATCCATTTGGGTACTTCTTTGGTGAGTGTAGAGACTGTCTGAATTTCAATAGCCTTTTCCATCTTTACTTCCAATTTTGCTCTACTAACTTCCATAGTGGATATCTCCTCATTTGTCATAAGATCCAGAATCGGAGTGGGTGAAGTTGTTCGATTTATGGATTTAAGGACAGGCTTAATAGTATTCAATATTTGATTCATCTTTTCTATACGTTTCTTGCTAGCATTAAGGTGGCGTTCGTCTATACTGTCTTTAGCCGCAAGAATAATTACTGAACCAGAGGATCGCCTTCCAGTTCTTCCTCTCCTCTGAATGTACCTAATTTCGCTAGGTATAGGTTCATAAAATATAACAAGATCTACTTCAGGAATATCAAGGCCTTCTTCAGCTATTGAAGTTGCTACTAGTACAGAGAACTTGCCTGTTCTAAAGGCTTCTAACACTTGTGCTTGTTCTTCCTGTTTCATACCTATATCGCCTTGTTTCTTTGCTTGACCAACAAATCTTGATGCTTTTATATTATTACTATTTAGGACATCAACTATGTGCTGCGCAGTGTCACGATATTGAGTAAAAACAATGGCCCCCATCGTATTACTACCCACAGTAGATATGGTAGTATCAATATTGGAACCACTAATATTGTTATCGCTATTATTAACAGTTTGAACAATGGGTCGTTGTACACGTTGCTCAGTTGTTTTTCCTCTCAAAATTTCTATTAAACATTTGACTTTTGGGTGCTCTATTTTTAAAGTATTAAGAAGTGTCCTGATTTCCTTTACCCTTGGATCATTTATCAATGATTTATGAGTCTTACTATTCCCGCCTTCAGCAATACTACTGCCAAAAGTACTACTACCTTTTTCAATTCTATCCAAAAAGGCTTTTAATGAAGCAGATCCTTGACTTTCTACAAGCTCTACGCAATACAAAAGAGTAAGGGCTAATGATTGTTGCATCAAAGCAAAATATAGTGAAGCTCTTGTCTCCTCTTGAGACAATTCTAAATTATATCGAATTTCGGCTCCTATATCAATCAGATCTCTTTTAAATATCCATCGAATACCTCCCCTTTTCCTAAGCAATCCATGTTGAAAAAGCCATCTCAGCTTATCATCAAGCATATTTTTGAGAATCGAACGTATATAATTATATTTTGAACTTAAACTGACCCATTGCCAGGTAACCTTTATGGGATTGACATACGGTTTTACATCTACATCTTCTTCTGTTCTATATTTTATATGTTCAATGAATAGATAATTGCATACATCATGTATTCTTTTTGTGTCAGAACCGGGACTAGCAGTCATAGCCAAGATCAGTGGATGCTCTGACTGGTTGACGTACTGTTTGGCTATTGCAGTATATGCATAATCTTTAACAGCCCTATGTGCCTCATCAATGATTAATAAACTAAAGTCGTTCAAATCTATTCTATTATCCTGTAAATCATTTCTTATCGCTTCAGGAGTGGCGAATACAAGTCTGATATCTTTATTATTCCATACTGCTGTTCTCGGTAATGGAGGAGTTTTACCTGTAATCTCGGCTATTTTGTCCTGTGATAGCTTTAACACCGAAAAGAAAGATTTCATATGCTGAAGTACAAGAGGTCTGGTGGGAGCTACTACCAGCACTCTTTTACGTCTATAAATATAGAGTGCGTGTGCAGTTAACAGTATTGCTATGATCGTCTTGCCAAGCGCAGTTGGAAGAACCACAAGTGTGTTTTTATTGTAGGCAGACTCAGCAATATTTTTTTGGTATGCTCTAAATTCAATGGATTCCTCATAAATAAGTGGTTGAATAATGTAACAAGAATCTGGATGCTGGTTATGGATAATCATATTTGCTAGATTTTTTCCGTATAAAAGTATATTGTTTGTAACTATGTTTTTAATGTTTATTATTTTGCTGCCTAAATTGGGCCATATTGGCTGTTAATGAATACTTTGATTTTGATTTAACCATTTTCAAGCTTGAATTTTTGCTTTTAACAGTAACAATAGAAGGAATCAATATTGAATAGTACGTAAAATAAAGCATGTTAAACGTTACTTCCTTATCTATATACTTCGAGATTCATTTGTTATGTTCCAGGAAGTTTTCGTTTTATTTTGTTAGCAATTTAAACGCATGATTTCCATTATTCGTTCTAAAATAATGTAATATCCAAAGCATTGCAAGAGGTTCGAGAAGTCGTGCTCCTTCAATTCCTCCTATATCAATTGTTTCCCACCCGAAAGGAGTTAGGATAGTTTCAATAACCATTTTCTTAGCTTTTTCATCGTCTCCACATATGAACATGGTAGGAGGCCCGCAAGTAAAGTCTGGACGTATAATGTGAGGATTTCCTACGATATTTAATGTTTTAATAACTTTGGCATTAGGCAACAGCCGCTGAACAGTCTCACCTGCAGAATCGGTATGGCCTATAGCTAGTTTTGGTGGCATCCCTTTAGAGAAGTCTAAAGCTAACGTAAGTAATCCTTTACTTGATAATTTTTGCGCTTAAAAAAAGTAGGATTAAGGATAT
>JAATVR010000286.1 GCA_014523665.1 Nitrososphaerales archaeon TH526 | reverse complement strand
GAAGAAAATGGTTTGGAAATAAGGCTACTGATGATGAATGTATTTTATCGATTGTATGGATTTTAGAGCTTTACTTCTCGTATTTCAAGGTGGACAAGAGATCCTGATCCCATCAACTTCCCCCCCCGTCATCTAGCCCTTTTCTTTAACCGCAAGATCCACATAATTCAGAAACCTATCTCTGCTCACAGGTTTCATGATGACCTGATTTGCCGCCACGTCAGGCAATAATGAAATGAGTTCTTCAGCTGCATCGAGTGCTGTTACGAATAGAATCCTAACTGCCGAATTAATTGCCCTAAGTCGCTGGTACAGCTGTAACCCATTAAGTTGGGGCATGCGAATATCCATTATGACAAGGTCATATTTTGTCGATTCTTCTTTCGCAAACTGTCTAAGCGCCACAGTGGGATCCGTAAATGATTGGACTTTAAATCCCTGTCCCTCAAGAAAGGATCGATACGTAAAGAGCATATCTGGCTGATCATCAACTAACATTATGTTCCCACGAATTGACTTATCAGTTTCAAGTCCTAGCCGCGAAGGCAGTTCCTGGGAGAGACGAGTTCGTTCCATTGCATGTTCATTTTTTCTACGGATGTTGTGTTGACGTAGTATGATTTCCTTTAGTTCTGGATAATTCATGCGACGATCCAAATCCAATGGTACAACTAAATAGATTGGATATCTCTGTTTAAGCCCAATCGAAAATTCAGAAATTTCTTCAAACTGAAATTCTTTTTCAAGAGAATGCAGTTTCTTTATGACTTGGTGTAGATCACCTCCTATAACCATTGAGTTGGGTAGCGCTTTGTTATTGATCTTTGCACACAAATTCATGGTTGGTCCAAAAAAATCCTGATCCCTTGAAAACCTTGACTCAGCTAGCTCAAGCCTACCATAATCAGCGCTTATTCGATACCCTATCGACTGTATTCCTTCCCTTTGGTAAAGGCTGTTAATAGTGTCTCGCAGGTCCAGTAGTAATATTCCACACTTGAGCACATTTTTGAAGCCCTCAATGCGTTCTATCTCAACACTATTTGGAAAATAGTAGATTATTGAATCACCGCCTGTCTTTAAGATTCTTCCACCAAAATGCGAAATTACAGGTGAAACCGAGTTGACGAATAGCGAATAAAACTTTCTAACTTTGTCTTCCTGGGCCAATGAAGACGTAATCGCAGTAGAGTTGACTATATCCAGCATGCACACACAGAAATCAGACGAGATCCCTTGAAAGACTATATCATCACGTAATTCTTGGTAATTTACACGATATCGTGGATCAAATTGACCACGATCACTCTCGTACGGAGAATCGGAATTTGTTTTGTACTCACCCTCTTTCTTCTCGTATCCCTCTTTATCCCCGATCATGGAACTTTTTCTTACTCCTTATCCAGATTAAGTATTATCCTCCCTTCTATAAAAGATTGCTCAACAGCGTGCTATATTACTATCAAATGATTATTGAATGTCAAGGTCAACTTTGAAAGTTCTCACTATCAAAATGATAGGTAGGTTAACGATGAAAATTTCTCTCGTGTAGGAAACAGTTGTCAAGATGGTCGTCGTCATTTACGATAGTTGCCCTGGTTTAACGTTTATAATCTTCCAATTATTATAAGTCCCCATCTCGAATATGAAACGTCAGAGACGCGTTGGGGAGGCACTCACGATTATCTGTGGTATAGCAATTGCTGGAATCGGCGGCGGACTAGGTATATTGTCATTAGTAGCCGGCGGATTAGCAATTATGGGATTGGGGGTCATATCGGTCTTTTGGAGATAGCTTGTTAAATAATACTTTTAGTTAATTTTCCTCTCCGACTCTCACAGCAGAGAGGAAACCAATTTTGGATTTGATTCAATTGTTAACGCCGTGTATTTTTTAATTCGGCAATAGACGGAGAACTCTATTCTAAAGGGGCATCTTGTTGGACATTCAGGAGTCGAATGAGCGAACTTTATTATTCCTTTGAATCCTATAAGTAGTATTGGGAGCCGTATTTGATTCAGAGGACGTCGCAGGGAATCATCGGAAGATTTTTCAAAATGCAGTCAAAGACCTTTCCCCAGAAACAAGGGAAAGGATAGTAAAAATTTTTCAGACATGGAACGGTAGCGCATCTGAAAAAGAGCTTGAGGAAATCCTTGGTCGTCAAAAAGCAAAGAAAATTCGAGAATTGGTTGATAATTCCAATGATGAGCTTACTTCAAATGAGGTGGATAATTTGCGTCGACTGTTTAAAGAATCGGTTACATTTGACTAACCTGTTGGCTTGTTGGGTCTTTCTTTTAACAATTTGACTAATAAACCCCTGCTTCAGAAGCAACGGCATAATATCTTAAAGACTAACGTAAAGTTAACTTGATGAGATTCTATGAGCTTCTGCCTTTATCAAAATCTTGCCGTTGACAGTCCACTTTGCGCTCCCAAGCGTTTTTCCGTCAGGGCCAACAGCCTCTGGAACATTGATTTCAAGGTTATCAAAAGTATACGTCACTTCAGCCTCTTTCCCTGTCAACTTGTCAAATAGATCCGCTAACAGATCGGCCCACTGACCTGAAGATTTAGAAGTTTTATCACTACTTGTCATGTTACTTACTGACAGTATTAGGTCTTTGAACTTAATAATAGTTT
>JAATVR010000285.1 GCA_014523665.1 Nitrososphaerales archaeon TH526 | reverse complement strand
GTCAACTCCATAATAATTGTCTAAACCACATTGCCTTTTCTTTCTTAATTCGACCGTATAGCGTTCTCTAAAATCATTTTCTTCCGTGTCTCTGGTAGATGTGTCTGTTTGTGCAAATTTGGGATTAAAAATAACTGTTGCTGCTTCATTCACCATATGTTTCTGTATAAATGTAACGTATAAGAATGTATTTGATTCAAAAAAATCTAAATAAGCTAGGATGAATCTGTTGGTCGTTCAGGATATAGGAAAAAGTTCCTATACTAACTCCCCTCTACTAACCTTGAGGATCAGAATTTTCCGCAACAATAGATTGATTTGATGCCTTTTGCAAGAGCAGAACAAGAACCAAATGCGAGGATATTGTAGAAATCCCGCATATGGGTGAAGCCCGTTAGTTTAGTATATAGATACCGGAGTACGACCAACATCAATAGGTGAATACTAATTGTTTATATATGTGGTAGGCGATTATATTATTGTATTATGACGATCAAAGATATACATGTGGATCATAGTAAATACGACTTCAAGGATTCAACTGCTGACTATGTCTATTTGAGCAAGAAAGGACTTTCTAAATACAGTCATTTCATAGAAGGAGAGCAATATTGACTTTACTACTAACTAATCGTCGAGACGATTTTGATATAGTTGGTTACGGAGAATGTCCAGGATGTAAAACAGAGAATAATCTAGTGCAAGGTAAAACAATAGAATGCTCCATATGTGGAGAACCATATGTAAGGAATAGATGGAAAGGCGTATCTTGGTGTGAATGAGAAAAGGACTGCACCTTTAATGCTGGTTTAGTGATTAAGAGTGCTAGGCGCTGCAGTATTTTTAAGCTATAGTAGCGGGGCCTAGTTCCTCCAATTTTTAAAAAATCTATTTAAGGTTCAAGTACATGATGAAGATATTACACAATTTGAACTAGAGCCAGGATGAATCCTATTTGTTTTCTGCAGTAGGATCATGAGAGGAAATTGGCTAATCATTGTGATCAAACTTACTTGTTTGAGTTTATTCCTATTGAAATTGGTTGATATTTACAGTAGGCATTTAGAAGAACGTGTTTTATTGATGAAGGCAAAACAACTTGGATTTTGGCTGTGGATGTCACGACTCTTATTCGTTTATCTATGTTGCCCTTCTGTCCTAACCTCTATCGTACTTGCTACTGCTGTTGGCCCTCGTAAACTGCGGGCCCTACCACCATCGTAGTCTGACTCTGACTTGAGAATTATTTACTGCCGTAATTTGACTCTCTGCTTCTGTAGCTAGAATAGCTGTTGGAATAACCATTATTTCTGTAGCTGTGATTGTAGCCGTTACTGTAGCCAGTATTACTATATCTCCTATTTCTTTTATAATCGCTAACACCGTATCTTTGGCGATAATCCCTATGTACGTACTGTTGAATTACGGGGATTTCAATTCCCATCTCTTCATTTAGTTTGTGAATAGGTTTTTCTGTCTTCTTGAGGATTTTTCCAAAGTCATCAACTCTGTCCTGAGAAACCAATGAAATAGCCTTCCCAACCCCGCCCGCTCTTGCAGTCCTTCCTATCCGATGAAAATAGATTAGAGGGTCTGCCGGTATGTCATAGTTTATCACGTGACCTACAGCGGGCACATCGATCCCTCTTGCAGCAATATCTGTGGCTACAAGGATGTCTTCGAATCCTTTTCTGAATTTGTACATTGCGCTATCTCTTTGCCCTTGGGATAAATCGCCGTGCATTGTAATTGCCTTAAATCCCTCTTGCTTTAATTCAGAAGCAAGCCTATGTGTTCTTTGCTTTGTAGCAGCAAAAACTATAGTCTGCCTTTCATTCTTGTTTCTGATAAAATTGCAAAGATGCTTGAATTTTTCCTTTTCGTGAACGACTAGGTAAGATTGGTCTATAGTGTTAAGACTCAATTCTTTTTCATTGAGTCTTATTTCTTTTGGATCATCCATATATTCTTGTGCAAGTCTCAAAACCTCTCGAGGCATAGTAGCTGAAAACAAACATGTCTGCCTGTCTTCTCTCATGTATGATAATATATACTTGATATCGTCTACAAACCCCATGTCGAGCATTCTATCTGCTTCGTCAAGTACCGCAAACTTTACATCCTCGAGACTAATTGAACCACGTTTGATATGGTCTATCAATCTGCCTGGTGTTGCTATCACTATCTGAACACCTTTCTTTAACTGTTTATACTGAATACCAATACTTTGGCCTCCGTATATGGATACAGCTCTGATGCCCGTATACCTTGCAAACTTTTCAATTTCAGCAGTGACTTGTACTGCTAGCTCCCTTGTTGGAGCGAGTATCACTGCTTGCACTGGACCTTTGCGCTTTATTTTGGCTAATATTGGCAGCGCAAAAGCTGCCGTCTTTCCAGTACCTGTGTGCGCCTGTCCTATAACATCTATACCTCTTAAAATAAATGGTATTGCTTCCTGTTGGATAGGAAAAGGAGCTTCAAATCCATTTTCTCTGAGTGCCTTAATAATTTCAGCAGTCAGTCCTAACTCTTCAAATTTTGTTGTCAATTTTTTATTTTTCACTTTTTCGTATACAAAAGGAACGGAAAATACGTAAAGTAATTTTTGTCTACTTGTCGAATTGCCGTAAATCTTTTGCTTCAGTTAATACGACAATTACAAAGATATAATCTTTCTTATGTTATTGTTAAGTGGACTGCGGATATTCAAATCCAGATGGCGAAATGACAAATTGGCTGATTGGGTAAGTTATCAATAGAGTGATCGAAGTAGAACAAGAAGACAAAGTATGCTAAATATTAAACTCAGAAGGATCGAATAAGGAGGGGGCTATAACAACCATTATACGGCTTAGATCGATACCTCAGACCAAGTATGATAATCATATACTTACGAAGAACCCAAAAGGCTTTTGATATCCGCAATCATGAAGGTACATTGTGAAAGAAAAGAACGATGGGTAAGGTGGTACATCTGCCTACCTCTGCCAGCGTGAAATTGGCAATAAGATCCAATGAATACGTAAGTATAGCTAATTTGGGGGTCTAACAGCCTCTTCTCTGGTAGTTGAGATAGTAGCTATGAATTTTTTTGAGCTTTGAATAAGGTTTGATTATGACTGATTTGCCACCTAAATAATTTTCATACTTTTTCTGGCCGCAAGAGAACCCAATGTTAATACCAAACATTTGATGCAATTTAGACGCCGGTCAAGATGATTTCATACATTTCTGAGCTCCACTTTTTAGTTTCAGCCTCTTAATAGAAGTAAAAGTATGGGGAAGGTCGAGAACATTATGCAAGGTGTGAAGTGTTGGGGGGGACTATATGAATAGAATGGCAGTTTCACTAAGATAATCCCAGTACCTCTACCAAATGTTCACCAAATTAGCTTACAATGGTTGACAATCATAGCCAAGAAAGACTTGGGTGAGGAACTAGGCCATACCTACCCTGCAATCAGTCCTAACGTAGTCGATAGCCTTCACAAGAATATAGGCGGTGTCAACTCAGTTTTTATTTAATATCTCAAGCGTCTTCATCTCACCCTCTTTGATTGAATCCTTAATAGTTTGTGGAGAAAAATCTGCATTTTCATACATATGGGGGAAGAGTTCATCACGTGTTATATACAAGATATCCTTTATTTCAGCCC
>JAATVR010000023.1 GCA_014523665.1 Nitrososphaerales archaeon TH526 | reverse complement strand
CTACCTCTTCTCTGAATGTACCTTATTTCACTAGGTATAGGTTCGTAAAATATGACTAAATCTACTTCTGGGATATCAAGACCTTCTTCAGCTATTGATGTAGCCACAAGTACAGAAAACTCACCTCTTCTAAAGGAATCCAATACTTGTGCTTGTTCTTCTTGTTTCATCCCCACATCACCTTCTTTCTTTGCTTGACCAACAAATCTTGATGCTTTTATGCCATTACTTTTTAGAGTGTCAACTATGTGTTGTGCAGTATCACGATATTGTGTGAAGACGATAGCCTTTAAAGAGTAATTGCCTTTAGCAGCTTTCTTATTATCAGTCTCAGTATTGCTGTCCGGTTGAATAACAGATGATAGATGACTTGACATTTTCTCTTTCAGAATTTCTATTAGGCATTTGAGTTTTGGGTGTTCTATTCTTAATGTATTAAGGAGTGTTCTAACTTCTTTTATCTTTGGATTATCTAATAACGATCTATGGGCTTTTCTACCACCAGTATTTGTGCTAGGACTGCTAAGCGTACCGTTTCCACTATTCTTACTATTTTCACTTTCAGTTCTATCCAGAAATTTTTTCAAAGAATGTGGTCCTTGGCTCTCAATAAGTTCAACACAGTACATAAGAGTAAGTGCTGATGACTGTTGCATCAGAGCAAAATAAAGTGATGCTCTTAACTCTTCTTGCGATAATTCTAGATTATACCGGATCTCCGCACCTGCATCAATCAGGTCTCGCTTGAATATCCAGCGAATATCTATCTTACTTCTAAGGTATCCACGATGAATAAGCCACCTAAGCTTATCGTCAAGCATATTTCTAAGAATTGAACGTATGTAGTTATGTTCTGAGATTGACCCATTGCCAATTAACATCTATTGGATTGACATATGGTTTTACATCTGCATCTTCCTCAGTTCTGTATTCTAAACGTTTAATGAATAGATTATTGCATACATCTTGTATTCTTCTTGTATCTGATCCAGGACTTGCAGTCATAGCCAAGATTACTGGATGTTCTGATTGATCGACATACTTTCTAGCTATTGCAGTATATGCATAATCCTTAACTGCTCTATGTGCTTCATCAAAGATTAGTAAACTAAAGTCCTCCAAATTTAATCGATTATCTAGCAAATCATTTCTAACAACCTCCGGTGTGGCGAATACAAGTCTGACATCTTTATTATTCCAAATCGCTGTCCTTGCTAATGGCTGAGTTTTGCCCGTAACTTCAGTCAGTTGATCTTGTGATACTTTTAAAACTGAAAAGAAAGATTTCATATGTTGCACCACAAGTGGTCTAGTTGGAGCTATTACAAGCACTCTTTTGCGCCTATGGTTATAAAGAGCGTGTGCAGATACTAATATTGCTATAACCGTCTTGCCCAGCGCTGTCGGAATTATCACAAGTGTATTCTTATTATACGCAGAGTCTGCAATATTCTTCTGATATGCCCTAAATTCTAGGGATTCCTCATAGATAAGTGGCGAGATATCGTGGTAGGAATTAGTGTGCTGGTGCTGCTGATGCGTGGGTGTATGCATACTAATGCTTATTTTTCATATGCCTTATCTGTAAATATGTATGTTTTATCATATTCAAAATGTTAACATTTTGTGCTCATACTCGTGCAGCGAGATTTTAGTTGAGGGTAAAAGTGGTTTAGCAATCAGCAAAGATATATTTTTTCAGTCATGAGAACAATTTTATATTTTTGTGAGTGTAGGGTAACAATACATTTTCTATAATCCCTTTAACATCAGCGCCTATGTCAAATGACAACAGAATAAAGAATTTAGCTGGAAGATTTTCCTCTTTTATAATTAGAATAGTAGTACGTATCAATCTATCATATGTCCCGATAGAATGCCTAAGATTGTTTGCTAGTCCCACAAACCTGATAGATTTGTTCAGATCTAATATCTCATTGCATATTAGTATGAAATGACTGGAAGTTGTGTGAGACGACAAATGGAATTTAAAGATTAATAGTGCAACACAACTATTTATTCGATAAGAATATGTGATAGGTAGATAGGCTTAACAAATTTTACAGACTTCACTAAGGATATCCTAATGTAACTGTACCTGCACAAGAAGTCCTATCAAGTAGAGTGTTTGCTTAAATATTGTCAAAGATTATTATGTTATTAAAGACACTAGGAAATTGAGAACATGCTAAAAGGAGATAGTATTGTAAGTGTAATTGCTGTTATATCAGTACTATCAATTACCACCAGCTCTGTTTTGATGACACAGAAACAACAACATACTACTTTTGCACAGCTTACAGGACAAGAATTCGTAAATTCCAGTATTGAGAAGGCCTCAATACAGGAGTTCCCTGTTCCATTGGGCTCAAGGCCACATGATGTTGCTCCTATGCCAAACGGAACCTTAGTATGGTATACTGCTCAAGGTTCTGGTGAATTAGGAAGGCTGGATCCCACTACGGGAGAGACGCATCATATTGCGCTGGGACAGGGTTCTGCGCCACATGGGGTTATTATCGGACCAGACGGCGTTCCATGGATTACAGATGGAGGTCTGAATGCTATTGTGCGTGTTGATCCTCTTACTGAAGAGGTTAAAGTATATCCGCTGCCTGCAAATTCTGGTTACGGTAACCTAAATACGGCAACATTTGATCATAACGGAACCTTGTGGTTTACCGGACAAAGTGGGATTTATGGACGCCTTGATCCACAGGTTGGAAAGATCGAAGTCTTCCAAGCACCTCGTGGTCCTGGACCTTATGGCATCTCCACAACTCCAAACGGTACAGTATATTATTCCTCCTTAGCAGGTAGTTATATTGCTCGCATCGATTTAGAAAGTAGAAATAGCAGCGTATTGGAGCCTCCTACAGCCGACCAAGGAGCACGAAGAGTCTGGCCTGACTCTCATGGTCGCATTTGGGTTAGTGAATGGAATGCAGGAAAGTTAGCCAAATATAATCCAACTACAGGAGAATGGAAAGAATGGCGACTTCCAGGAGACAATCCGATGCCTTATGCTGTATATGTTGATGAGAAAGATATAGTGTGGTTAAGTGATTTTGGAGCAAATGCCTTGGTGAGTTTTAACCCAGATGATGAGACGTTTAAGGTATTCACCCTTCCAAGTTCTGAAGCTAGCGTAAGGCAAATCTTGGGTAGACCTGGGGAAGTATGGGGCGCAGAGTCTGGGGCAGACAAACTAGTAGTAATTAACACAGGTAACTTGAAATTAACGTAAGAGGCACTATTTTCTTATTTATTTTGATGTAGGCAATATACTTGTCCGACACCTTAGAAACCAACGGATTAATGTACAAATCAATAGAAACAGATTGCATTCATTCTTAAAAGATATAAAAATGGCACCGAATTCTTTTGTCAATCTTGCAGCATACGCGAGCAGGTTATCCACTGTAAAGAAATACTATAGTATCAGAATGGACATATAGCCATAAATCAAGTTCAACAAGCTCCTCGCTGCGCTAAGAGCTACAGAAGAAAAAAGGGATGGTTCGTCGGATAAAGATGCTACGCCCAAGAAATTTTGTTATCTTGGTTGTGGGCTTAATCACGAAGCGAGAGACTTTATCCGATCCGTGTTGATAAATTTGATTGACTCAACAATCTATTGTCTTAAGGATTCTAGATAGAGTAATATCGGATAAACAGAGCATGTTGACCCAAACCCAACCTCAATTTCGGCGTCCTTTGCTTCGAATTGGTTCAATTGCATTCCTTGCAGGTGTAGTTATAGCAATTATATCGACCGTACTCCATTCTATTTTGATAGCAGTCTGACACAGAAAATTACAAGAAATATCATGTAATACCATACAATAGGAAGTAGATACCACAAGATAGCAAAAGCTAAATCATTCAAGATACAAATAAGATGGTCAAGGGATGCATATATGATAAAAGAAATTAAGTTTAACGACTTTCGCAATGAACATAAAATTTAATAATACAACAAAGTTATCATAGACAACTAAAGCATTTAAGCAAATGCAATTTCCGATTGAATCCAAAGATTTTCAATATTGAATAGATAGTCTTTTTCCTCTATTACTAAAGATAAATCCTTGTCAGCTACTATGGTCGGTAACATAATCACGGTAATAGTATGTATGGCTAATAGCTACAGGAAATATATTGGATTTCCACAGGCTAATGATACTGATGACTAATTACAGTATATGTGCCGGCCGGCAAAGAAGTTTTGCTTCTACCTTCATTTAGACCTGCGCTGTGCCGCCGTCGACGAACAGCTCGATGCCTGTATCGAAACTAGATTCATCGGATGCCAGAAAGAGTGCAGCGGCTGCAATTTCGCGCGGCTTGCCTATTCTTCCCATTGGGATTATGGAAACAAAGCCTTCCTTCATTCCTTGAGGAGCACCATCAAATATGGCAGTATCTATCGTACCTGGACTAATGACATTGACCCTGATCTTTCCTTTGAGCTCGGCAGTCCATGTTCGGGCGAAAGAACGTACTGCTGCTTTGCTAGCGCTATAGACCGTAGTGCCAGGAAATCCTTTCACTCCTGCAATAGAACTATTCAAAATTATTGACCCGCCGTCCTTCATAAGCGGCAGAGCCTTTTGCACGGTAAACAAGGTCCCGCGAACGTTGACATTAAACGTATCGTCGAAGCCTTTCTCGGTAATGAAGCCGAGAGGGTTATTAAGCTCGGCAACACCGGCGCTTGCAAAGATGACGTCGATATGGCCCTTCTCCTTTTTGACCATCTCGAACAGCCGATCGAGGTCTGCAAGACTGCCAGCATCGCCATGAACGCCGGTGACATTCTTGCCGATTTCTTTGACTGCTTTGTTGAGTCTTTCTTGGTTGCGGCCAGTGACAAAGACGTATGCGCCTTCCTCGACGAATAATTTAGCGGTAGCAAGCGCCATACCGCTGGTCGCTCCGGTAATGACGGCTACTCTGTTCTCTAATTTTTTCGACATGGACAGAGATAAGTACATTATGATTGAAAATAAAGCTATTGATGATAGAGTCCAACGGCCACTGGCATATAATTACACATCCAACGGACGCGTCAATGCTATTGAGGCATTGGAAGGCTTGACCGATGGAAAACAAATTAGACAATAATAACAATGTCAACCAAGAAGAGTTATCGAGTGAACGACTTCCTAATACCGCCGCCTAACTAGGTATCTTATGAATATATTTCACCAACAAATGAGAGACAAGAAAATGTATTTGATGTCTGAAACTTCTAAACGTTATATTATCCATTAAAAAGCTATTTACTGCTTTGCATTCCAGATAAATATGTAAATTAGATAGGTTTGAATTGAAGTTTGAATTGAAGTTGTAACTCGTCATTGTGATCTTATGATGATGCAGTATTCATATATCAGAGTGCATTAAAACCTTGGAATATTCTTGACAAGACATGCAATATTTCCTTCGGAAACTTACACCTTTGAAATAATAAGAATTCATTTATTTAGACCGTTTTTTTGGTTGTCCTGATGTTCTCTTATTCTTTACTGTTTTGGTATATTCACATTTAGAACACACACTAACGAATCCATGAAGTGATTCTACTGGGTTTAAGTCATGATCACATTTTTTCTGTCTATCCCATTTCTTGTAAAGAAGTTCAATGAACTTTTTGTATGATTCCTTACTATTTGGCATATTTTCAATTATTCTATTAAATTCGTATCCAAGAAGGGGATATACATTAGTAAAGGAATTTCGAAGTTGTAAAGTAATGTTGTCAGAAAAAAGAAAGTTTCCTCTCTCATTTTTCTTTAAACTAAATTGTCGATTGTCAAAGATATACTGCTCTTCATATTTATGACCTGTTTTACTCTCGTGAATAGTCACAAATTGAGTAAGCTTATTGAGGTCCGAGTCTTCTTCATACAGTTCACAATGAGGACATTTCCATGAATATTTATTCTGGCCAGTCTGTTCGTAAAACTCGCCATGAAATTTAGGTATATTTCTAATAAGTTCTTTAAAAATAGGAATCAAATAGGGGATTAGGGGGGATACGATCTTATTCATGTACGCCTGTGTAACAGAATTCTGTGTGTCCATTGACTTCATGATCAATTTGGTGTTACGATAAGACGTTTTTGTTGCTTCAATTATTGCTCTAATAATAATTGCCCCAATCCTATTTGAAAATTCAAAAAGAGCACTTTCTAGATAATCATCTTTTGTAAACTTTGGTTCATAATATTTTTTATATGTGTCAAACCTTGATGGTGTTTGATTATCTTCATTAACTAGGATAAGCCTTTTCTTGGTTTTCTTGAGCAGCCTTCTGGAGCTCTCACCAAAAAGATATGCTTCGAGCAAATAGTCGTGATATGATTCATCAGTTGGAAAGTACGAGGATTGCAGATTCTTTCTTTTTATCTCTCCCTTTTTCTCTAAGCTTTTGGTATAAGGTATAATGTTGGATTTGTCCATACTCAATATCTTCGCAATTTGATTCGGAAATACACCTCCCCATGAACCATACACAAGAACTATTGTTGAAATTTGTTCTTCAATTTCCTCTCTCTTTCATTCTATATACCGTTGTCTAATGTCTCTGAAATTATCTGCGATCTTTTTGGCAAATACTTTATCAAATGAATCTACATCATTCTTCGATTTCAAAACACAACTCTTGGTATGGTGTTTACATAACGACAGAATATATTTTCTCTGTTTTTACTTAAAACCTTGAATAACAGTGAAATATGATCTAACTGAAAGATATAGCAAACGAGTGGTTCACACTTTTCTAAGTGGAAAGGTGAGTGCCACTCTAATCATCCCACTCAATACAGCTAGGAAATATGGATTAGATAAACCTTCAGACGTTATCGTTGAAGAGACTCAACGATAAGCCACAAGGCTGCAATCACTCTGACATATTTTTGATTTTATCTCGCCATATATCAAAACCGTTAAGCGATAAATATTCTTGAATATTTTCAGCAGTCTTTACATCTTTGGAAGAATAGCTGATACAGAAGTCATTTGAGCATGCTTTCTTTTTAATGAACGTTCAAATCTTTAATGATTTGTCTAATTGTGTGGAAATTTGTGTCTGACAGTGATTGTCGTTTCATTGATGTCCGGAATAATACTCTGGCATTGGACTATCTGTGAACCTATGATTTGAATTCTTTATTTCCAAAATTGAGCGAGATCTTTTTTTATCTTTTCAATATCTGGTATTCATCATTTCCTATAGAGTAATATATGACCCTCGACATTCTTACATCGAAGGGAAGCTGATTCTTACTCTTTGAACAAATTAGCACAGTACTATAGGCTCTTATCGCATGCCGTATACCCAATTCATAAAATACATTAGCATTCGCAGTAGTAATATCAGCTATAGCAAAATCAGATAATGGGAATGATATTTCATTCCCAATCGTATACGCCTGATCAGGATGCTGAATCGCGCAAGTTACTCGACAAAACGGTTCTTGCTGTCTTACTGCGTAACTTTACCGAAGTATAAATGTCGTATTTCTAGTCAACTCCAAAGACTTTCAAATATGATTATAATTTACTACATACAAAATTCAATTTAAAGACGGTAGACATAAATGTTAAGATTAGATTCGGTAACTACTCTTGTCCTATTGTATGTAATATATAAATTCTTCATTCACATAATAAAACCTGCATATTCTAAACTTGGTTGTGCATAAATACAAAATCGAAGATCGTCGAAGAAGAGTAGCTTCTTTGCTTGCACAATCAATGTCTGAAACAGAAATAGCAAAGAAACTGAAAGTAGATCAATCTACTATTAGCAGAGATGTTAAAGTGCTCAAGAAGATGTCACAGCAATTTGTCTACGACCTGGCCAAATCTAACTTAGCTTATTGTTACAAGCAATGCCTTGATGGAATTGAAGAGGTAAAAAGGAGAGGCTGGGATATTTTTAATGGGGTAAACAATCTTACGACAAGAGACAAACTTTTAGCTTTGAAGCTAATAATGGAATGTAATGAAGCAAAGTTTGCATTATTCAGGGAAGGACCGACTATTATGCAAGTAAAATCGATGGAGGAGAGATTAGCAAACATTGAATCTCGAGAGATCAATCGCTAACTTAGCAAAAAGACTTAATAGACTGGAACCTCTTCTTCCTACTTCTCATGTTCCTTCCAGTAATAACAGGACAGGTTTAAGCCATTGGAAGAGTAGACCAGTAATCGCGTTAGAGGACTGGATTCAGATTCGTGGGCAACTGCCTTCTAGGTTAGAATACTTCCCAGACGACTTCGATCAGACATTGACATACATGGAGCTTCCATATTATCGGTATGAATTTGAACGCAAAAAGAGAAGGCTCGAGGCAAAAAGGCGGCAAGATGGATGGTTAAATGAGGAAGTTGGATATGGGTCGATCTGTCATGATTCGAGGGGTAACCTGGTTGACGGATTAGGCAATCCGATCAAGGAAGCAGAAGTGGTAGAGGAAGAAGAGGGGCAGGAAAGAGATGAGGAACTCAAACTCAAACTCAAACTCAAACAAGAACAGGAAGACAGACAGAAGTGGCATTTAGACTATATTCAATTAATGGAGCATATCAAGAACCCAAAATATATCTCTCACTGTGCTGATACTGAGGCCCAAAGAATCTTTTGATGATGTGTTTAATGATTCCAATATGTCGCTGGCTACTTCCGAAGCAAAATTTTGTGTTCCCTGGGCTGCTACTACTGTAAAGGAACCAACTGATCTAGTTTCATGTCTTATGAAGATAAGAGGATACAATAAACATGGCTTCATGTAAATGGTGCTATGATCTAATAGAATTCGACGATTACGATTACCATGTGTCAGATTCAGGCAAGAAAATTCCATCAGTAAATCGATTGCGTTGACTGCTATCATTCGACGTTACCACTGACGGAACGTAGACATTCATTTAACAGTTATAAGCATGTGGTTTTTGGTGTTTGGAATGTTGTTCTTGGAACTCATCCTATCCTTTCTTGCGTCGAATTCGGAAAGAACATAGAGTGAAAATCGGCATAGCCTTTCATTTTTCTTTCCACCACTTTCGCCGGGAGCTTCGCATTCTACTTCATCCCAATTCCAATTCGATTGATTGACCCTCTCCCAGAAATACAGGAAGCAACACAACACAAGAAGTAAGCGAATTCATTAAAGATTATTTGAGAGAAAACCGGGTCTATATACTTGATTAAGGATCTAGTGACAACAGAAGAGTTGAGGTATTACTGAATATGAGCTATCGGTAAGCCTTAATAGAATACACATTCGGGGCTTACATTTAGATTGCTATTAATATTAACAAAATGAAGTAGTGGAATTGAAGTGATAAGTTAAATCAGTCATCCAACCTTATTGATGATGGTAAAAGGCTTAAATGTAATTGGATAAAAACTCTCGTCAACCTGTCTCATATTCCCCCTGTTCCCACATTAATCTTATCATCGAATCCTGAAGAGGATGTTTGGAATTACATCGAGCAACTGACGAATATCCAGTTCACATTATATTTACTTAAGGAGCGAATTAAGACAGATTTCCATGACTTCGGAAAGTACATTGATAGGATAAATAGAAAGAAAGTACTACACAGTTGCAATAATGCATCAGGACTGAAGGATATTGAATTCCATGAAATTCTTGACTTGAAAATGTAAAAAAGAGCGCTAATGAAATAGTTTTGCTCACAAAGCAGGCCATTGAACTTTACAGATCCTCAAAACAAGCATCGCTATATTCTAAACCAATCACACTTTACTATTCATATACAAAGTTAGCAAGAGTGCTATTCCTATGTACTTACAAATCCATGGATATTGGTTTATTTCTAAAATGAGTGGTTCACGAGTTCCTTGTCCAATATCACAGAAACTTGGTTAAGAATATTACAAATGCCCTCTAGATGTGAAATCGACAAGAATAGTTGTGGATGATTGAGCAATAAACTCGTTGCTGATTAATACAATACTGTCCTTAGTTATGGCTATATATCTTTACATTGTATACATTTTATCATGGAAATATCAATTGGTATCCTCATATCTTCGTGCTAATAAAAATATGGACAAAGATGAAGAGTCCATTTTTATTACTACTTACCAATATTTGTGCGCATAGAATAGACGATATTGAAAGGGGATTAGATTCTGAAAATAGTTTCAAAGTAATCTCTCAAAAAACTAAAGTAAAAGATCTT
>JAATVR010000022.1 GCA_014523665.1 Nitrososphaerales archaeon TH526 | reverse complement strand
TATTCTAAACTTTGATCATGTAATGACGTATACCAATTAGGAATACTGTTTGGATCAAGCTCCAAGGCTTTATTGCTGCATTTCAGAGCCTCATCATGTCTCTTTAATCCGTTAAGAGCCCATGCTTTGTTAGTGAATGCCCAGGCACTGTTTGGATCAAGCTCCAAGGCTTTATTGCTGCATTCCATAGCCCCATCATACTTTTTCAATGCGTTTAGTGCCCACGATTTGTTAATCAGGTTATCAGTACTGTTCGGATCAAGCTCCAACGCTCTATTATTGCATTCCAGGGCTTCATTATATTTCCTTAGAAATGCATATGATGTAGCCTTACTAGCCAATTTGGTAATAAGAACACGAATTAGATTAGAATCATCATGTCCCGTCGAATCTTGCAGAGAATGGATTTTCTTGCTCCATATACCAACATAATTATCATCAATATCTATAGCTTTTTTCCAACATTCCAGCGCCTCATCATATTTTTTCAATTCGTTAAGAGCAAGTCCTTTACTAGTATATGCAGCAGCATCATCTGGATCTATTTTTATGATTTTATCACAACATTCAATAGCTTCAGTATATTTTTTCAGAAAACCGAGAGCCATTGCTTTGCTTAGTGCTGTACTATCTTCGGGCTTGAATAATAACGCTTCATTACAGTTTTCTAGCATTTTTGGATACATCTGCAATATTTTATATGTAGATGCGATCGCAAATAAGTATAGACTGTGATATAGAGATGGTTGGATTGGGCTTACTTTTTGGGCTTTGAAGACATTGGCTGGAGCGTCAGGAGAATCAAAGAATTATTGCGTGGTTTAATTGGGAGCAATGTAGTAAGCGAAAACCGAACAGTTGAGCGATATCTTTTTAATTCAATGGCGCCAATCTCATCAAAGATTCGACTCAATGGTAGTTTGATTCCGGCTTCTTCGGCCGATGTCATATGCGGTTTGACAGTCAGGAATAAGTTCACAATTGTGGATCCTGATATCGTTATCAGAACTAAATGATTTAGTGCACTCGCTATCACACTTAACGTAGATTCATCATGACTGGTGCTGTGAAAGATCACACATTACAGGAGTCGACAAAAAGGAATTGGTACAGATAGGGAGGAATGTTATTAATGGTTGTAACTATCTGCTGCTTTGCTGTTAAGGCTACTCTGGTAACGGCTGCTACTATGATGACGATCTCCTCTTTGTTACCTGTTATTGTGGTTAACGCACATCAAGCAGCAGCATCGAAAAATATACCAAATCCAAGAATAAGCGGCGAAATGACCATCCGATCTGGATTGTATCCTGACTAACTACTACTGTTAGATTTTAGAGTTTTAAATAACCACGTTTTAGTGGAAACCAATGCATTACCCTCTTCGTCTTTCACTGCTTTCTCGATTATAGCAAGATATCTGGTGTCGGGAGAGAAGTTCTGTTCGGCACGAAATATGCAGCTTTTACCATCAGGGCTTAAATGCACCGTACCTGGGACGTTAGTAGTAGTACCATCCTTCTTTACAGTGAATGTATCTGTATTTATTGTTGAAGAGTCCATTCGATTACTGAATGATGCTGAAACAAGTGAATTAAGTGACACATCAGAGGCACCGTCACGAGGGAAAGTATCTACTACCGCTGGCGGCGCTTTATCTTCTGCAGTTCCCTTTGTAACTGCTGCAACAGCAGCAGCAGCTGCCTTATCAGAGGCCTCTTCTTTCCCCTTCATTCCGAAGTAGAATGCGATTATAGTTGCTAATGCTGTACCGAGTATAGTAGCAAGATTCTTAAATACATCAATCAAAGATTGTAGAGTAGGATTGGGATTATTAATATTCACAGTAATTAAGATGAGGATATAGAATAAGACCGTACCAACTAATAATATGACACCAAAAGTCATCAAAGTCCTATATAATCCAGGCATGCCAACTACACTAGAAGCATTTTCTCGGGATCTTTCTCTGTAGGCTAGAATCATATCAATGGCTAAGGGTATAACCATAGCTGCAGCAATAATGGAGAGAAAATAATACGGTAGATTATTATCAAAGATTACACGTAACGCTAAGGTGGGATTAACCCCTGTAGGGGAAGGTGCTAAAGGTGGTTGAGGAGTGTCTTTAACTACGACAGATTCAGTTGCATTGTCAGCTAAATCTGCTGTGTCTTTAACTCGCAAATTAAATGACATTCTAGTATCATTTGATACCGTCGGGGCGGTAAATGTAGCGAAGCTTGCGTTACCTGACTTTAGCTCAACATTCGGTCCGGATGTCTGTCTCCATTCAAATGTGACTGGTTCACCATCAAGGTCGTGACTCCCACTTCCATTAAGTAATACGAGCGAGCTTTCATTAACTATTAATGGAGCTTTAGGAACCATAACCGTTGGTGCTGTATTATTACTTGGAAATATGTTAGATCCAATAATTGCGATTTGTCCTATCCCTTTAACAAAATCAATACCTAGCATTCTTGACTGTTGAGTGCTCTTGACTTCTACACAATGAATATTGTTTCTACCATTTTCGGAGACTACATAATGGGTATCATTGTTTCCTTGCATTTTGGAATCTATTATCTTTCTTGGAAGATCGATTGTCAAATTTCCGTCATTAAAAGAAGTTATGTTTAATCGAAGAGTTGCTATCCCAGCTTGAGCAGCAGTACTATTGAGTCTATTACCATTGCCAGTAATATTATAGGCAATGATATAATTTTTTCCACCAATAGTAATGTTGGTACGTAAAGGGACTTCGTTTGTGGGAGCTTTGGCAGTAGGGGTAGTACAGTTGCTACTGCTATTTCTGTTTAATAGGCTTCCTGGAGATTTTGGGAAGTCCGTAGTATTATTATCTATAGAATTTGATCCTATGGCAACATTTGTCCAAACCGCATCTTCAAATGAAGGTCCTGTTATCTGATCACCTGAAGTTATAAGTAAAGCCATTTTATTCCCATTGTTATATTGTGGAATTTGTGTAGAATGCTTCGCGATGGCGCTCATAGATTGGGGGCTCGGCATGGCAGTCTGTGCTGTGGTGTATTGTACCGTCAAGGCCAAGAAAGAAAAAAGAACGTAAAGTCCTAATAGTAAGAAAAAATTGTAAGGAGTTGTAAAAAAAGCACAGGGCCCGCTATACATTTGTTTCAATTTCATATCTTTCTAACATACCTTTAAAGTTTCATTTGTTAAAATCATGTCTACAGGTTAATTCCAATTCTGAAAGTTCACAGGTATGATCTGCCAAATGTTGCTGTTGCGTAAAGCCCGGATCTGTTCTTCAGTTAGCCAGCCGTAGTAATCATGGTATTCCCCTATCCTTGTCTTCTGTCACAAGTAAATAGATTAAATCTTTAAAATGTTTGTCATGCTGATCACTGGTAATGACTAGAAGCTTCAATGATTGGTGGGATACAATACCCTACGACCTAAAAGAGAAAGCATGGAAGGGTGATGAAGCAAATAAGCCATTATTAAATCAAGTCAACTATACTCTTCTAAATCTAGATCTTGCTGGTAATAATGAAACCAAGCCATCTCACTAAGAGCTCGGGGATTGGTTGCATAGTGGTCAACTAGACGTTGTTAAGGTGAAGTAAATAAAACAAGAAGGTAGTATCAAAATTACCTTAATAAAAGGAGGTGAATAGAATCATGAATACCTTCGTAAAAGGTTATTTTTGTCCCAGAATGAGATACCAATAATCACCTGGAAAATGGCAAACTTATTTCTGTTTCTGGTTGCACAAACACTTAATCTTTAATCTTGCTAGTACTTGTTGTATCTGTATTCAATTTGACATTCGGCGTATTTGGTGTAAACAAATGGATTATCGGATCCTAGTAATGTAAGTGAATTGGTGTCAGTCATACAGATAACAGATAACTGTGTCATATGAAATCACTCATGTATTTCATATTTCTTGGTTTTCTATCTCTAGAATTGAGGTCACAGATCATAGATAGGGAAATTAGATAATTCAATAAATCTCGGATTCGTCGTATTCCGTATTCTTGTTATCGAAAGCGACTGTTTCCTCCTTTTGTAAAATTGAAGGATCTACGCCTCTTCTCTCGTTGTAGGCCTCAAGACCCCTCATTTGCCTTCCTTGTCCATTTGCTAGGATACGTAATCCTTCATTCTCTAGTTTGAAGATATTAATAGCTATATTCTGGGCAGCTAGATAAATGGAGGCTCTATTATTACCACCTTCTGTATGGGTATTCTGTGTCAGATCTGACTCTGCCTGCTTATAAAGGCGAATTAGCCTTTCCGATAGTAGCTCTTTGTGATAGATAAGTGACTCTCTATTCTGATCGTTGAATCGATCAAATAACTCCGCTGATTGTTGGAACAACCTGGACTTGTATTCATAATATTGTGATCGCTTTATCTGAAGCTGGTCAATTATCTCGCGGTCTGGTTTTCCAGCTGATAGCATTTAACCTATCTCGTTAATTACCTGTTGGATCTGAAAGCTAGTCTTCTTGGGTTTACGCTTGACACTGTTACCGTTGCAGCTAATCCCCCTGATAGTAGAATTTGTCACTTTGCTGTCTCTATAAATAATAGTCCGACATAATCCGACATAAGTATTATGCCATATGACTATTCTTGAAGTATCATAACTTATGCTAGTTTATTGAATGTGTCCTTTACTGCTTAGTTCTTGAACTTTATCTCTTCTTTATGTATCCGCTGCTGTTGTTTATGCTGTTCCATTTCAAATTTCAATAATTCCATTCGTTGGTTTGGAAGAGTGAAGGCTGTTTCACTTAAACACTAAAGAGATTATAGCACTAGTCGCTTTTATCTATATCCTATTTGATTGAACCTTTCCATGGCTTGATAATAGGATTTCTCTAGAAGGAGAAACACCATTGATTATCTATATTATTATCAACTTCAAGAAGATTTGTGAAGGATGATGGCCGTACTACCTGAGGTAGAGATTAGTGACCATATATATACCGTATTACTACTACATATACCATAGATGGAATACTACACGATACTTATATATGATAATAATGAGTACTTGGATATGTTAGCTCAAACATGCGACATCAAGGGTTGTTTTGACAACGTCAATCAGATCTGGGTAATGCACCACTGTGAAATGTGGGAACTTATTCCGTCTGGAGGTCCCACCGAACCTTATTGTAGTTTTAATCCTTATGAAGTAGAAGAAGATAAATTCCATTGCGTATTTAGACTCTGCTACAAACATGCGGATAAGTTTAGATCGCTGCAAAAGAACAAGAGTCAAGACAGGAGTGAATTTCAATTCAAAGAGGATAGACACAAACATTGAGAACTCTAAGTTAGCGGATAAATCCGCCAATGAATGGAGGATTAGACAACATTATTATGTAATTGAATACCACGCCCATCTTTAACTTTCTTCTATGCACTCGATGTAGCGTGCATTTTAGAGATAAATATTTGTGAGATCGGTCTAATGAAATGAAATACTGAGTATCAGGTTAGATCCAGAAGGCAGTTAAGCAGGCTTAGTCACTAACACTTATTTCATTTCATTTGTTTGAATTATTTCTTATCAGCTTCTTCCCAGGTCTTCTCTATAATATTCGTCACATCTACCACCATTTTTTGAAGCTACGTCCGATTTTCATCATCTGTTTCTTCTATTGCCAGTGATAATTTGTGATTTGTCATCAATATAGTGATTCCTCAACGCCTTGAATACTTACCTTTCTATTGTCTTAGACACTCTCGCTCCAAATATTCTTGAAAGTTTAAGAAATCCCCATCTTTGGCACCATTTATAATACAACTAGTCTGGGGTAGAAAACATGCAGGGAAAAGCAATACTCATAAATGTATATTAATTTCTTAATCCAAGACCCAAATCACGCAAGATGGTTACGAAAACAAATTGAGATGATTCAAGTTAGAGTCAACAAGAGCGATAACTCAACTTCTCTAGAGTATAAGCTAATGTATTCCTCTTGCTGGAGATACAAGCCATTTAAACAGATCCTGAAGAAGAGAATACAAATAGTTGAAGGCTGAAATATCTAAGTTCTAGACTTTGGAAGATGCTCAATAAACTAAGAAGATATGCCAACATTTACAATATAGTGGTTGTTATTACGAATCAGATACGTAGGTGCTCTTCGCTAAGAGCTAAGCTGATATGACACAGTATTTGCACCTGCAGAACTAGTACCAATAGTCCATTTGCAATAAATTTATCAATATGAATGTAAATGAATACAATAACTGCAATATTGAATGTCCAGATCTATATCTCACAACAGAATACAAATAAAAGAAAGAAGAGAGGATGTTTTAGTACTTCTTACTAAGGGCATGAAAGGCTATGAGATAGCCAAAGAATTAGGTGTCGATGCATCAACTGTTAGTAGAAATATCCATTATTTGATTGCCCAATCACAAAATTACCTAAATTCCTTGGCCAAAGAAACACTTCCGTTTATGTATCAGACTTCAATTGAGGGAATTAGAAATGTACTAAAAGAATGCTGGAATATCTATACTCTTAAGAGTAACAAGGAAATAAAGTAGCAGCTCTAAAACTGGCTAAGGAATGTAATGAAGCATTATTCAAACTCACCGCAGAAACTCACCGCAGATGGACCATCAGTAATGTACCTTAGGTTTCTAGAGGAGAGATTGAAGAGGATTGAACCTAGAGAGATCAATCGATAGTTTAGCTAAGAAACTTGATAAACTTGATCCTGAATTTTCAACTAGTAACAGAACTGGCTTAATCTTTGGAAGGATAAACCTATCATACTACTAGAAGAGTGGATCAAATTTAGAGATATGCCTTATGCACTAGATTTCTTTCCTGATGACTTCGATCAGGCGTTAACTTGCATTCTGGAAGAAGAATTGAAGGAATGACAAGAACGACGGAAAGATATAAAGTAATGGGATTCAGATTTCCTAGAGATGATGGAGCACAAAGAATTCCAAACTATGGTAGGCTGAAGCGCTTTGCCTGATGAGTCCAAATAGTGACGATGCGATATTTGTTGGAATCAAAAGATTAATTATCAGAGGCTAACGTATGATGAACAAGACTTGAATTATCTGGAAAGACTTTCCAAAAGTCAGTAGGTAGATCTGGATATCCACGTGAAATACTACCTTCTGCATACAAAATCTTGACTGTTACATCTTTCGCAGACTTGATCCCCCGATTATGTACCTGTACATAAATGCGGTTGATCCTTCCTCGTTGAGCGTTATGATGGACGAGTTCCCTTTCAAATTTTACATAGTCAACATCATCCATCTCTGGTATCTGGTAATGAGGAGGTGATCCTTCCAAGGCATCGATCTTAATGTCAGCACACATCGACCATGACAATTCATCGCCTAGTTTGACTTGCCGGAGTGAATCCTCAAATGAAGCAGCTACATACGACATGCCATTTTCTCTAACTGAAGGCTGAGAACGGCCTGTATCCAAGAGGTGATCACGCAAGAATATATCGACATCTGACGTAGTTTTTACGTCTAATCTACGCTCCCATATCCCACGACCATGCGTAGCCACTCTTAGAAGCCGCATAGAAGTGTATTGAAGATATTGAAGACGCATGTCAAATACAGGCGAGTTAGGTAAACCTTCGCTAAAAGGAACCCAATCCTTTCCTCCGTTAATAGTTCTAAAAACACCAATGTCAGTACCAATGTAAAGAGTATCTGACTCTTCTGGGTAAATTACTATCGCATTTACAGGTATATCGATCAACTCGCCTTCCTTATTGCGTGGATTGATATCTTGCCAATTTGCCTTTTCATTCTCTGATATTATTCCTCGCCACACATGTGAATTTGGATCGGTAACCGAGCCAAAACCTCCCATGGTAACTATAATACTGTTAACGTCATTTGGATACGTCGCAATATCCCAAATCCAATGTGTAGGCTGCAGAGAGGGATCGTGGATCGCCGATTTAGCCCACCTATTATTGGTCTTAGTCAAACGAAACACCTTTCCGTTAGTGGTACCTAGATAGATCAGATCTGATTTGATATACTTAATGGCTGAAATGACCTCATTATCGTCCAAATTAGGTAATTCAATTGGGCTACCAGGAGCATTCCACCCAGAAAGTCCTTGATTCGTGTCGAGGTAAACCTTATCCGTGCCAAATGCTATATTTGTAGTATGCGACCGATCGAGAGTAAATGGCGGGTAGAATAAAGAATTTCCTGAAAGACCCTTGCTAATATCTTTCCAATGGCTGCCACCATCTACAGACCGCTCAGGGGTCGGATTGTAATATTCATGGAAAACAACATTAGGTTGATCTTGATCGATATCAACAAACCCCCCGTCGCCACCAGCACAAATGTTAAATGCTGAGCTATTGCGAAACTGAACAGTTCCGTTGTCCTGCGTTCCGGCTAATATCACTGCGTCTGAATTAGGATGCTGTTCCATGTATTCAAATTGTGTAGTACACAGTCCTTTATTAATTACGTCCGACCAAGTATCTCCACCATCATTCGATTTGTAAATGCCTCCGTCATTTCCAGCATAGATCACAGAAGAATTAATCGGATCAAAGGCAAAGGCGTGGTTATCAGGATGTATTGGTTTGCCTATATCTTTTATAATCCAATTATCTGTTGTTGGGTTTCGAACTGCCTTCCATAGCGAGACGCTACTCAAATAAACGATGTCTGGCGTTGTCGGTGAAACTGCAATATTCAGATTGTACCATCCATTTCCTCCAATACTGTCTTTTTCCCAAGGAGTGGTTTTTGTACCAAGACCAGGTAACTTAACTCTTGTCCACGTACTACCAGCGTTTCTCGACACGTAAAACCGATCAATAACATAGAACTCTTTATCTGGGTCATTAGGGTCAGGTTCGTCATCCTTATTGTATGGCCTAGATCCTGAGACGACGAGTGCATACAAAGTCTTTGGTGAGGAAGGTGATATGGCCAGAGCTATCCGGTTTAGACTATCATTAGTTTCAGGTAAACCTGTATTTAGTTTACCCCACGAAGGAATGCTATCATCAGCGTTATTTGTCATGAATATGCCTACTCCTAAGAAAGCTGCATATGCTACATTAGGATTAACCGGATCCAGAACTATATCAGTTGCTGGTACTCTTTTGCTAGGAAGATCTTTTTCTAACCTTTCCCAGTGTTCGCCGGCATCTACACTTCGGTAAATACCTGCAGCAGTATCAGGATGTTCTGAGGAAGCAATCGCAGCAAATATGGTCGTTGTTGTTCTAGGGCTGATGACCAAGCGACTAAAGCGAGCTAGCTTGAAAATATCTCGGGCATAATTCTTCCATGTCTCTCCGCCATCAGTAGTTTTGAGTATTCCATTGCCGTAATAACTATCCTGTGAAAAGTTGCCCTCGCCTGTCCCTGCATACAACACAAGGGGATTTTTTGGATCAATAGCCAGCGCTCCGAAGAAACAGGAGCACAAGCACCAGCACCAGAGGTATGTAATCGGTATGACCCGACCTGTGTTGGGGAATATGTAGGTGATGATGATGATGATGATGATGCCGTTACATCTTCATCCGCCAATGGATCAACATCTGCCAGTACGACAGAATCGCCCGGGGCTACGATTACAGTGGGTCCTTATACCGTTCTGACTTCAAGTTCTTGAGTGGGTCCTGCTGGTCCTTGTTCTCCTTGGATTCCTTGGGGTCCTTGTGATCCTGCTGGTCCCTGAGGTCCTGGTGGACCACGCTGTCCTCCAGATTGCGTGATTACCGGAGTAGTGGCACTTCCATCACCCTGAATCATAGGCCCATAATTTGCACAGATCCCACTGGATTGGCCTATACCACAATTATTCACTAGAGATTGTGCCTGGCTGTTTTGTTGAATATTTTGCATACCCGTTGTTACCTGAATCACCATTTGATATTACCATAGACGATAGTTGTGTGTTTGATACTGCTATTATTAGTATCATAAATACTGAAACTGGTATTGCCCGATTTTTGCTGTTGGCATTATTAATCATACCTTGTTTTACAAGCATCCAAGAACACAAAATGATTTATGTGGATTCGGTGACATATGGTTGCTAGTTAAATCTGATTTATCATCTAAAGTCTACTACCTATCCACTTCACGGATATCTCTTGAAGTTTCTGTTTCGTATTCATCAAGACACTTTTCACAAAACAAATATGGAATGAGGGCTGGATTTTTACAGCCCAGAGAAGGCACGGAAGAAAGAGGAGTGGCCGATTCTCAACTTCATATGCTGCACAAGGATCTGCTACTAAACAACAATTTTATTCGTCTTGTTGACAGTTCAGCGAAGAAACTGGGGAGCCTTAGCGACGTAGAAAAGGGTATTGTACTGGTACTCAACAAAGAAATAACCAAGCAGATCAAGATACCCAAAGAGCTAACTGAAGCAGAATCTCTGAAAATAATAAGGGGAAACATGGCATGGAGGGAAGCGAGAGAAAAATCCGTTTTCAGCATGTATGAACCCCACTTGAAGAAAATGATAGAAATAAAGAAGCAAATCGCTGAGAAGATAGGTTATGAAAAGCACCCATATGATGCGCTTTTGGATACTTTCGAAGAACAGCTTACAGTAGATGACTTGGATAAAGTATTCGGTGCATTGACTCCGCGTATTCAGAAGATACTGAAAAAACTGGTAGATTCAAGCAGCCCGTTTTGCAGAGATCAAACTTGCACAACGATAAGCATACGGCATGAAGATAAATCTACTCCATGCTTGCTAGAGCCACTTGAGTAGCCAATGTTATATAGAGTCATAACGTACTCTAGTTACAGAAAATTAATAAATATCATTTTACAGAGATATTCAACAGTTGAGTTCCATAAGTTTCTGATTAGAGGCGAATCGTTCCTTAATACCTCGCTGGCATCAGTTCTTTCGTTTAAGTAAGAATCAATAACCTCAGCAGTCTCTACGTTACAATAGCAATGATAGGAGTCTGAACTACCTGAATAAACTTCGATTCTGTAAATCTTTCCCTGTTTGGTTTGCTTAGGAGACAAGTTCCCTATCCTCAGAGTATGAACCGCTCCTATTCGCATACCAGTCGATGTTAACAAATGAATGATTGCCTTATCTCTGGTTCGGTAACATGCAGATGACATCTTCTTGATTTCTTCTATAGAATATGCCCTATCTTGTCTGATATTTTCATCTGGAGGTATCTCATCCCTTACT
>JAATVR010000284.1 GCA_014523665.1 Nitrososphaerales archaeon TH526 | reverse complement strand
GCAATTTCGCAAAACGAATGAATGCTACAACTATATCCCTTAACTCTAGCCATGCGTCACTTGTAACACACCCAGATGAGATCGCAGAATTAATCCTAAATGCAACCAAAGGGGTGACAAAGTAGCAGTAGCACAATCATTACCAAGGACGGGACTGAAATCTACTATAAGGACTGGGGTAATGGTCCTATCGTAACCTTTTCGCACGGCTGGCCCCTTAACGCAGACGCTTGGGACGGCCAAATGCTGTTCCTTGTGCAAAATGGCTTTCGCGTAGTTGCTCACGACCGTCGCGGTCATGTCCGGTCAAGTCAGCCTTCTTCGCGGAACGGCATGGATGGCTATGCCGACGATCTTGCAGCCGTGATCGAAGCGCTTGATCTCAACGATGCAACACTTGTGGGGCACTCCACTGGCGGAGGTGAAGTCGCCCGCTACATCGGTCGCCATGGTACAAAGCGAGTTGCCAAGGCTGTTCTGATCGCGGCTGTACCCCCGATCATGGTTAAGTCCGATACCAATCCGGAGGGTCTACCAATAGAAGTGTTTGATGACATGCGTTCGAGTCTTATCAAGGATCGCTCTCAATTCTACAAGGATCTAGCAATGGCGTTCTATGGTGCCAACAGAGAAGGTGCCAAAGTCTCCCAGGGAACCCTGGATCAGTTCTGGCTTTGGAGCATGCAAGCCGGCCTCAAGAATGCCTATGAAAGCATCAAGGCCTTCTCCGAGACTGATTTCACCGAAGATCTCAAGAAGTTCGATGTTCCAACCTTGGTTATGCATGGTGAGGACGACCAGATCGTTCCCGTCAAAGACGCAGCTAAGAAATCAGCCAGGCTCATAGAAGGCGCAAAGGAAATCTACTATCCTGGTGCGCCTCACGGCCTCACGGCCACACTTCAGGATCAGGTCAACGCCGACCTGTTGTCCTTCCTGAAGTCCTAGATGTCTTGTTCCTTAGTTTGTGGCTTTAGCGCTTGTATGGAAAAGCTATAACGACACTAATTCTAGAATATCAAAAACTTAAGATAGGCGGCTTAATTAGATATAATAAAGTAGTATGATTTAGTAATACTATTTTAATCCATAAAAGCAACCATACACTCCTAGAGTAGCAGTTATGAGGGGAAGTCCAAGCGGCATAAGATATGAAAGATCTTTTTGAGAGGATCCAATTTGCAATTTAAGAAAAAGAAGGTCCAACGTCAATGATCTATAAACTCGGGAAATCCACTCCTATCGATACAAAACCATCAAAGAAATACTAGTCCAAGCCAAGCCAAGCCAATTTTCGATTTTGAACCAATGGCGGACTTGCTCCACTCTTTGACCTAAAGTGAGCTTTATTAGCACCTTATGTCTGAATGGTACTCGAAGACAGTATTGCTAATCTCCTCAAGATTTCCTCCTCGCGACATCAATCTAGTAACTATTACCGCATCTTGTCAAGATTTGGATGATAGATTCCTTATCTGCTTTTGGGTGACTAATAGCTACGGATCATCTGTATTCTACGTGAGTAACATACAATCTTTAGGTTAGTTAGATAATAAGTTGCTTTTTTTTATTGGTAACACAATTGCAGACTTGTATTTAATAAGTTTTAAATGGTCGAGATCTCACTTTCATAAATTCCAATATAGCGATAAAAATATTCTGAGAGTGAAGATGAAGCAGGCTGATAAGAACGGGCCGAATCTATTACTGCATCTTACGAGGTGTTTTCATACTCCTGACGAAATCTTCAAGTTTCTTCAAAGTTTCAGTATGTAGATGATGTTCTATTCCCTCTGCGTCTTCGTTAGCGATGTCGTCCTGCACGCCAATCATCTTAAAAAACTCAGCGAGTATTCCATGCCGCTCGCGTATGGCTTTGGCCACCTCTATCCCCTTGTCTGTTAAACTCATCCCTCTGTATTTTTCATACCTGATGAACCCCGTTTCATGGAGCTTTTTCATCATCCTTGTAACGCTTGGTGAGGAAACATTGAGATAATCGGAGATGTCAACTGTTGTCGCGTAGCCCTTCTGAAGGACAAGTTCATAAATCACTTCGAGATAGTCTTCCATACGATCAGTACGATCCTCTCTAATCGTCCGATTTGCCTCACGAATTGAGGTAAGTCTGGCATCAAGTCCACCCTTCCCCTGATAGAGCGATCCCCGATTCTGTCTTGTCGTCGTAGCTGAAGAGGAATCCGATGTATCGTTTGTACCACCGTCGTCGCTATACATCATAAAGTGACCTCCCATCATCCCTAGTATTCATAGTTGAGCATCCGTCATATAAGTAAGCCCGTAAAATACATTATTAGTAGTCCTGTAATAAATCCTGCGACCACTGGTCCAGAGATGTAAGGTGAAGATTTGGGCCTTTGATGATGGGAAATCCATGAAATTAATGAATATACTACTTGGAATATTGCCCCTGCCCCAACTGATAAAAATACAACTGCTGCAAGAGGGGAATAAAGAAAACCTCCAATCCATGTTCCGGCTATTGTGGGAACTCCCGCAATTAATCCCATCAGAATCAATCTTCGAATCATCATGCTTCTTTTCACTTCGGATTTTGCAATTGGGGCTACTATGGCCAATCCTTCTGTCGTGTTGTGAAGAGTGAACCCAACAATTAGAAATGTACTAAGAGCTACTTCGCCAAGAAGCATGGCAGCACCGATTGCCAAACCTTCACCAAAATTGTGTAGACCTATTCCAATTGCGATCATCATCGAAATAGTTAGAGGTTTCAAAAGTTCCTGGTATTTCCGTATTTGTATCTGTATCTCCCGCGTTGAAGAAGATACCTTTGTAGGTTCACTGTAAATTTCACCCTTCTGGTTTTCTATGACGGATTTCTCTTGGCTCGATGATTCTCCGACGGAGGTGGATGAAGCCAGGGAGCGGGTCTTGCTAACTACTGACTTTTCTATGGCCCTCTGGGTCAATCGGTCAGAGGTATAAAGTAGGAGGACAAAAGAGGAAATTGTTACCAATATACCTAGTGCCTGGCCGTTGAATACAGAGGCCAGATTCCCAATGACGATCTCGTTCACCTCTAAGAGAGCATCAATACCTAGAAAAACAAGTAGACCTGCGGTCAGACTGAGGAAAAAACTGTACTTCCCAATACTAATTCTACGTATGTAGGGATACCACAGAAGACCTATCATTATGGGGATCACCCCTACATATACGCCCAATGACGTGAACAGTAGAGCTTGATTTGCATCAGGACTCGGTGCCATAGCAGCTGCTTCCACACTTTTGCTGAACCTGGTTCCATCGGAAGTGGTTATGCCAATTTCGTACGGAGTCCCAGGAATCCAAGGAAAAGGAATCATCACATGGGCTTCACCTAGTCTGGGGATCTTACTGCTAGGTTCTATTGCAGCAGATTGAATTCGGTCATTGACATCGGCTTGCGATACAACTATGTCGAGAGGACCGGTGTTGCGTACAAATGCCAATATCTGATTATCGTGAAATTCAACTTTTTCAATGGTAACTTGGGGAAGCGGCGTTCCTACATTTATGAGGGATTGTCCGTATGGACTAAGCAAGAATATCATCATACCTGCCAAGACTACGATCGGGACGAAGGCAAGTATCATAGAGGTCTTCTGGGAGAGACGCTTGCTTGACTTGTTGTTCGGATCCTCACTTAACAATTTTGACAACCACTCCCCATACTAATTGCGTGACGCGACAACTACAATTGACCTCCATTAGTTTTCGGCGATTTGCCTACAAAGGAATTGTTCAAGGAATCGTAAAAGGAATTACCATTCGTTTGATTAGATATATTAGATTCATTCCCTTCCGTTACAAGAAATGTACCCATCCAGCCTTTCTCTGCAAATTCTGTTTTATGTGCATGAAACATATATTTTCCAGGATATTTGTATGTGAATTCTAAAATGCCTCTCTCTCCCTGGTTTGTGGTAACAATATCAGTGAGCTCATCTGGTTGTAGGCGCGTGCCGCTTGGATAGTAATTGAACATGTTTGCATGAAGATGGAAGTTGTTGACTGGATCGAATTCTAACATATTCACTAGATATATTCTTACAAGCTTATCCTTCTGAATCTGCACCGGATGGTGCATATAGTAATAAGGGACTCCATTGACAGTGTAAAAGTTATTCTCAGTGTCAAAATCAGTATCATAGCCGTTCATTACCATGACCATTTCATCTGCAGGAGGACGTGCGGTCTTGGGGTCGACTATGAAGACTCCATACAGCCCGTGAGCAATGTGCTCTTCCAGCGGTGTCATGTGACAATGGTAGGGGAAAACACCGAAAGGTTCAGCTGTAAATTCGTATGTAAATTCTCCACCAGGGGAGATCATCTCAAAAACCCCGTCCATATTTGCAGGATGAACACCATGCAAGTGTAAAGAATGTGGCATTGAGCCATTGTTAATGAAGTTTATCCGTACTGTATCCCCTTCAGTAGCTCGGATGGTCGGACCTGGGACAGTGCCATTAAATGTCCATACATTATAAAATACTCCAGGGGAAATCTCTTTCACAAGATTATCAGACGCAACTAAAGTAAACTCTCTAAGTGTTTTTCCATCTGAAAGCTTTGATACTTTCCCATAGTTAAATTCGCGAAGATACTTCATCGGATCAACAACGGCATTGGCTGGGTTCATATCAACTGCTGTCTGAAGGGGGTCCAGAATGATGCCAGGAGTGGTAGTAATGGGATAGCCAGGGGTGTGACTACCAACAACTTTTGGGCCGGATTTGATGTCAGAGTCAGAAGTCTGTGCCGCACTCATTATCGAATTTAGACCTTTGTATGCTCCAGAGTTGATCGTGAAGATAACAGCAACAGCCAAAGAAATTATAGCAACACCAATGAGAATAGGAGATATACGCATGAATGACAGATTGTTAAATATCTTAATAAATCTTAGCCTACTCTAAGTTTATTCATGCTCCTGATTAATGTTAACTGGAAAAACAATTATTAGAGACCTGATTAATAATCGGTTTCACTTTCGAAACATTCGAAGTAGACTGTGTTGAAAGACATCGGTCGACCCTGGATTGAGGAAAAAAGAACTCGTACGCATTCTCCATGGTCTCATTTGCAAGTGGGTTACCTAGCCCCATTCAAGTTATTTTGGACATTACAAAGGCAATATGCTGGGTGTGAAAATGAGCATAACATAGCTAAGTTTGATCTGTTACAATTAGGTTTGGCATACCAAAAATACCATGGCTTGAAATTGTTATCCTAGACGATAGGTATCATCAGTTGCAGCAGCAGATTTCTTTCTAATTCAAATTCACAGCATATGGATGTGGAATATTGAACAGTTTAATGATGTACTTGGAGATATCTATCGATCGAGTTTACTGGGTGAATTTCATATACGAATTCAAAGGTAGATCTAAGTTTGCAAATGCTTCAGGATCAATTATTTTTGCCAAAATTTCTAATCCTACCACTATTCTGGGTCCAGGTTTGCTAAAATAAGCATTTGCGTTTACAACATATACCTCCTTGCTCTTAACCGCGTCCAAAGCCCTCCATTCATCTATATCATCTAAGGTACCCATCTCTTTGAAAGTCCTCTCAATGTCGAAACCGCAGGGCATGAGAATTATCTTGTCCGGTTGAAATTGAGAAATTTCGTCAAGACCTATATGACGTGACGGTTCTCCAGGCGAGCCTATGCCGTCTTTACCTCCCGCAATCTCGACCATTCTGGGTACCCAATGACCGGCTACAAAGAATGGATCGATCCATTCTATGCAGACTACCCTGGGCCGATCGATTTTCTCACCCAATCTCTGCGATACTGTGGTCTCTACCCTCTTGATTCTCCGACGCAGTTTGGATACCAATAGACGCCCCTCCTCCAGTTTATTTACCGCTTTGGCCACATATAGGATGCTGTCCAGAACCTCATCAAAATCATGAGCATCAAGCACAATCAAATCTGGTTTATACCCTAGAATTTCAAATGCTCTTTCTATCTCCTTGGCATGAGGAGCACACACCTTACATACACCTTGGGCAATAATAAGGTCAGGCTTTGCTTCCTTTAGGACGTGAGTGTCTAGCACATAAATGTCTCCGCCAGTCCTAGACAATTCTCCGATCCTTGCATCAATATCACGGCTGCTCATCGAAGTACAATCAAGGGAAGAATTGACTACCCTTGGTTTTTTTCTAGCCGAATCTGGGTATTTGCATTCATGTGTTACCCCGGTGATCTGTGCTTCTAGTCCCAATTCGTAAAGTATTTCCGTGGAGCTGGGCAAGAAAGAAACTATTCTTTTATCCAAATTGATTCTCCAGTAACTGACCTTTTTAATCAATACAGTTCCTATTACTTTTTTTGCTTAGATAACCCTCAAGCACGACGAGATTTGTATGATGTCAATCCTAGAAAGATTTGGTGGGAGCTAGTTTAGAGCATGCGAAATTATGTTGCTCCTAATTGGTTAGTCACCTCTAGTTAGTCACGTTTATATACCGGAAGGTCATATTTATCCATAAGGTGAATTTGAAAAGAATGAGTTTTTGGAATATTGAACCAGACAGTTGGTTTTCAGGAGCAAGGAAATTACTGCCCCTACTGGATAGAGAGTTTAGACCAGGATTCTTTGATGAAGCGCACGCGAGTTTTTCAAAAATGAATGAAGAGCTTGAACGTCTAAGTAGAGAAGCGCCCAAAGAACTTGTCTCAGAATACGAAAATTCAGATGGAACCAAAGTTCGAAAGATAGGTCCGATAGTCTATGGATATTCTATGACGGTAGGCCCAGACGGTAAACCTGTGATTCGCGAGTTTGGTAACGTGAAGGGAGGTCATAAATATGCTCTCAACGCGGACATCAAGCCAGCAAGACCGGAAATTGGGGGAGAAAGGGAACCCATGATCGATGTATTGGCAACAGAATCTAATGTCAAAGTGACCGTAGAAATGCCGGGAGTCGAGAAGGACAAGATCAAAATTGATGCCTACGACAACACGGTAGAAGTAAGAAGTCTTGAACCTACAAGAAAATATCACAAGGTAATAGACCTTCCTGCAGAAGCAGATGTAAAAACAGCTCGATCGAAGTACAACAATGGTATCCTAGAAATAACCTTTGACAAGAAAAAGGAAACGAAGCCGAAGGGAAAGCAGATCAAGATCGAATAATAAATAGACTTCTACGAACCCAAATTTTTTTTCTGGTCGTCCCGATCGTATTATCAACGTCCATTTTTTCAAATGAATATCTGTTGTTATTCGTAAATTTTATTGAGTAGAATCGCTACGCTTTGTGTTTCACTATTATCAACAACATTTCAAGATATTAAACGAGAAGGCTTATCCTCCTTAGCAACTTCAGTCAATTAATCAAACCAAATAGTATTTTGAATGATGCGTTTTGTGAACATCACATCTAAATCAGATTATTATCGAAGTGAATGGTACCAAATTGTAGTGTATTCTCTGTGAGAGATATGCGCGCTAGAAAATTGCAATACTTCGAGTTCCAATGATGGTTGGTCAACTTTTAACAAAAGTGAGACACCTCGTAACTATTGTCTACTAACTAAGTTGTTCCCCATTCTTAAAACGTGATTTACAACTCGGTAATAGTTATAATGGCTAGATCCAGAATTTCCTAAAAAAATCGTTTCTTCACTCTTGTAACAAAAGTATTGCCAGCTAGTGTGCTCAATTTACCAAAATAATTTACCTGTTTCTTGAGAGTTCTTGATACTGTACCTGCATCACTTGCCACTCTAATCCCTTTCTTAGTCAGGGCGTATTGACCTTCATCAGTCCGATACAACAAATCTTCTTCCACCAGTTTGGACAGCAAGGGATATACGTTTTTAGGTGAAGGTTTCCATGTTCCTCCACTATTAATTAATAAAGTTTCAATTATCTCTTTTGCATTCATTGGCTTTTCCTTGAGCATATTCAAAAGATACATTCTTGGGAAGCCTCTGTTGAACAATGTAGTAGCCTTGTTCGCCCATCCAGAAAGCATTTGTGTTTTTCTTATACTCACTAACCCATTAGCCATATAAAAGGTTGAGCCAAATCTAACCCCTTCGAATCTACCTATCACACAAACCTGTTGTCAGTACCCTTGTTCTGCAACATCATATTTTCAATGCAAAGAGGTTGACATAAATTCGGTGGTCATTCTGTCACAAAAATATATGGAAAACCTATAGAGATGAGATAGGACAATTCTTCAAGGTGAGGATCACACGTTCCGCTTTTCCTGACAAATAAGATTGTTGTTACAAATGATGTTTTTAACTTGGCATCAAACAGATACGAGTGACTAACTCCAGGAATCAAGCGTTGCTTAATTGTGCAGATGATGACCTGTCTCTACCGATCAAAAGATCTGGCTAAAGTAACATATACGAATGGCTTTTGTTGACGTTTGAGTGAAAAGGTAGTGGAGGTCTAGTTTTTGTCAGTGGATTTTGTATTGGTTGAAAAACCAGATTCACTTGCTTTCTTTAGGCAAATAGAGAGGATTTATCTAGATTCATTTCCGGTTTCACAGATCAGGCCTAACAAGATGATAATACGTATGCTGGAATTCGATCCTAATTATTATCTCCTTGTGGCAAGAGAAGACTACTTCATAGTAGGATTTTCCTTGCTCTATGCTTTCAATGAACTAAATGCCGCATTTCTTGATTTTATGGCGATAGATAAAACGTATAGAGGCCGTAGCATAGGTAGTGAGCTGTTCAGGTATACTCTGAACGTGTCAAGGCGGCTTGTGGTGAATTCTATAGGGGTGTTTTTTGAGGTTGAACGTGAAAGCCCACTAGAGTATGATATGGAGGGATTCAAATACAGAGGGGTTAGGTTTTACAGAAGACATGGCGCCAAGGTTCTCGAAAATGTTCACTACATGGGGGTGAGCCCGAGGACACGTACTTGATGATTATTCCGACTCGCGAGATTGCCTATCTTGAAAGAAGCTTTGTTTTTCGTGCAATAAAGAGCATTTATCTAAGCATGTACCATAATTGTGATGAATTAGACCTTTTAGATTTCACAATTGATTGTTTGCCCCCAAGGATTAGGCTAACCTGACTGAATTCACATGATACTAATTACAATAATTATTAATTACAATAATATTACTTCTCGTTAACATGAAGCTTTATCACTTTTCTCAATTTGTCTGAAATAATCGCGAGGATTCGCGGGTCGTCTATGGGTGGTAAGATATAGTTGGAGTGTAGATGCTCTTGTTCCACTAGATCTGCAATGCCCATCGCAACTGCTGCTAGCAGTTCCTCATTCAAAGTTCTAACTCGAAGATCCAAAAGGACACGAAGCATAGATGGAAAAACAGAAACATTGTTTATTTGGTTTGGAAAGTCGGACCTCCCAGTCGCAACCACTCTTGCTCCACCAGCGAGTGCTTGCGAAGGATAAATTTCTGGTTCAGGGTTGCTTAAGGCAAATATTATAGGATCATTATTCATTGTTTTGACCATTTTACCATCAAGAATATTCGGCCTTCCAGAAACACCAACGAAAACATCTGCTCCTACAATTGCATCTTCCAGAGATCCTTTCATACCAATTGGATTTGTGATCGCACCTATTTCTTGCTTATACTTGTTGTACATTCCCTTTGGCCTATTCTGATAGATTATTCCATGACTATCAGTTACTAATATTTGGTTACATCCAACCTGCTTTAGTATCTTAGAGATTCCGTAGCCGGCAGAACCTGCTCCTGCTACTACTACTTTAACATCGCTAATGTATGGCTTGTTGACTATTTTTAATGCATTGAGCAGAGCTGCAAGGGTGACAATAGATGTTCCGTGCTGATCGTCGTGAAAAACGGGAATCGAGAGTTCTCGCTGCAATCTTTCCACTATCTCTAAAACTTTAGGCGATTCAATATCTTCGATATTAATTGCACCAAATGTTGGCTCTACAGCCTTAACAAAACTAATAATTTCATCCTTATCGGTAGTGTTGAGGCACAGTGGATAAGCGTTTATGTCAGCTAATAGTTTAAACAGCACCGACTTTCCCTCCATTACGGGGAGGGCTGCTCGAGGTCCAATGTTCCCTAGACCTAAAACCCGAGTGCCATCACATACAATTGCTACATTGTTCCACTTGGAAGTGTATTCATATACCAGTTCCTTGTTAGTGCTTATAGCCTCTGCAACGGCTGCAACGCCGGGTGTGTAAATCAATCCAAGGACCCCAGAACTGTCGACCTTCTTTTCCTCGTTGCCTATCTCACCAATTCCTTGAGCGGGCTGACCTTCATCCCCGGTTACGGAAGAGGGTCTTCCGAAGATTGCCGTTACTCTGCTCTGGATCCCTATTTTTCCCTTTAGAATACGATGCAATGTAATAGCATCATCCTCGAGTGTCAAATTAGTAGAATTTTGTGGCATGTTACATATTGCTTTTTGTATTTCTTGCTTAGAATAGCATCCTGTTGGATTTTCTCTCACCTGCCGATACCTAGCTACTCGTTAGAAGTCCCTCTATCTTCTACTTGTGTCTCGTTTATTTAAACCAGAATAGTTAAACTAAGTATTCTGGGTCCTCGCTGCTAATTGTGCCCGATAATTTCCAGAAGGCCGTTAGAAAGATAACCCTTCCTAACACGGATATCACTAATTGTGCTTAATTGCGTAGCCATAACAATAGATCTTTTAAGCAAAATTGTGGTTAAAATAAAACTCTTTGCAGCTGAAAAACCCCAATAATTGCTCTACTATTGCTCGCGATTTTCAAATTGTGATTTGGAAGTAATTGAAGTCATCTTAGGTAAATGCGAATACCATTGATATCTCCCATCATGAATACTATTAAACTACTTCATTGCTTGTCTCTAATAGTAAATAACTATTGAATACATCAGTCCTGATTTAAGAACAGAGTACAAAAGACTATGGCAGGATCAGAGTCGCCTGAAAATTGCAATTCAATGACAATAAATTCAATGGAATTTCAATCTACGGGTGGTTGATTTAGTTATTGCTTATACTACACCTGATAAGATCAAACTTGATTGTTTCTTCTTCTTCTTAATAGATAAGCGCCTTTAGCGAGGTTTCGACTTGCCATTAACTCTCAATGTGTTCCGTTCTCTGTACCCACCAAATTGATTATTTTTTGTGATAACGACATAATTCTATGAGATTGGACCCTTCCTTGTTTGTTTGTTGGCTAAAAGTGACAACAAAATGCTTCGAAATCAAATAAGTGATCAAATATTAATGCCATGTGAATTATTCGGTCATATTGCATCTGCCTTCAATTCTTCTGATCTATTGACCAGATAAAGTGCCTACAATATGGCCCTCAGTATTGTAGTTATTTGAGCTGATTGTTTTTAATATGCGAAGGTTTTAATTTCAGAAGAAGAGTTGACCTAGTTGTAACACTTGGCCAGCTCTTCTCCTGGAGAGTCATCCACGCCTTCATATCGTCCTCAAGAACACCACTTGGTTCGCTCCTTGACCCTTCTCGATGTGATAATGGTAGGGATCGCTGCCATGATCGGAGGTTCGATTTTTGTACTTACTGGACCAGCAATCGGATTAGCCGGAAGTGCTGTAATAATTGCATTCATAGTGAATGCAACGATAACACTCTTCACAGCAATGGCATATGCTGAACTTGGGTCTGCAATGCCCGAAGCTGGTGGTGGTTATCTTTGGGTGCGAGAAGGTCTTCCTCGTCCAAATGCTTTCATTAGTGGATGGATGGCATGGTTTGCACACATAGTAGCAGGGAGTTTATACGCGGTAAGTTTTGCGTCGTTTCTAAATGGTTTGTTGTTGCAGCTTAATTTGTTTAAGGGGGTCGGTTCAGAGGGAACCCTGCTGATTCTTGGTATAATCCCCTTGGACAAGGTTATTGCGATTGCTTCCGTTGCAGCATTTACATACGTGAATTTTAAGGGCACTTCTGAAACGGGCAAGACTGGCGATATCGTGACGGTGATTCAGTTGGGACTGATATTTGCGCTGATAGGCGCGGGGTTGTGGACCATGCATGCCAATCCGGGATGGACAATGAATTTTTCTGATTTTATGCCCATGGGAATTGCGGGCGTAGTTGCCGCTATGGGATTGACGTTTATTGCATTTGAGGGATACGAAGTCATAGTTCAAACGGGCGAAGAAGTCAAAAACCCAAAGCGCAATATTCCCAGAGCGATTTTTATTTCATTGTCTGCAGTTGTTGTTTTGTACTGTCTTATTGCATTTGTGTCTATAGGAGCCATTTTTCCAGAAGGTGGAATAGCATCATGGAAATTCATAGGCGATCAGGGTGAATTGGGAATAAGTGCTGCTGCCGAATTGATTATTCCATATGGTGCATTCATAGTCCTTGGAGGAGGAATGATTTCCACACTAGCTGCGTTGAACGCCACTACGTTCTCCTCAGCTCGGGTCGCATTTGCAATGGGAAGACATTACAATCTGCCACACAAGTTCAGCGCAATACATCCAAAGAACAAAACTCCATACATTGCGATTCTACTGTCGGGTCTTATTATGGCAGTGATGGCCTCTGGATTACCTTTAGATCAAATTGCCATTGCTGCGGGGGTAATCTTTCTCTTGCTCTTTACACAGGTCAATTTGGCTGCGATCAATATACGAAGGATTTACGGTGACAAATTGGATTATGGGTTTAAAACTCCCTTTTTCCCCGTGATTCCAATCATTGGTATCTTTCTGAAGATTGGCCTAGCCATATATCTACTGGTGACCGAACCTTTAAGCTGGGTCATTACAATAGTTTGGGTTGCAATTGGTTTTGCAGTATATCGGGTGTATATCTTTCGAAAGGAACTAGAGCATTATGCGCCTACTGTAACTAGCGAAGGAGCTTTGGAAAGAAAAGCCTTTCGAATTCTAATCTTGTATACACCAGAGAATCCTGACAGGTTGATAAAATTTGCAATCAGGGTAGCAAAGGAAAATAATGGTGAAGTAGATGTATTGAGAGTGATAACAGTTCCCGAGCAAACCCCCCTCTCTGCAGGGATTGCATTCGCCGATTCAGCGAAAAGAGCCTACAAGCCTTTGGAAGAAACCCTCGACAAAGAGGGGATCACAAATCACTATTTGGCCAGAATATCACATGATGCAACCGAGGCAATTCTTGCAACAATCGAAGAGCAGCATATCGATTTACTTCTGGCTGATTTTGAAACACTTCGAACGAACAAGAAACTACAGACCCTCGCCACTTGTGATGCTTTATGCGTAAAGAGAGCTGATGAAAATGTACAGCTGGAAGCGGTCTCGAGGATGGCTGGCAGCAGCGACTATATACAAGCTCGGAATCCAATCTACGGACAGCAGCAGCCACAAGTGAACACAACACTAAGAAACGAGAATAACAACAAGAAAAAAAGACTCGTTGTTCTGTTTGATCGTGGAGAACATTCTGATATTGTTCTAAGGACTACAAGATGGATTGAGCACTCTGGCCTGTTTACTGTTACTATTCTTTCTATCAATAAGGGACATGATGAGCATGCCGAAGGTAAAAAAGACCCCACCCACAGGAACCATTTACACCAAACACACCATCTAGGGATAGATGGAGTTGAATACAACGAAATCTATCTATCAAAGGAAACAGAGAGTAGTATAGAGAACTTGACTATGCTAATCCAGTCGACAATTAACGCAGCTCAACCGGATCTCTTAATTATTGGGGCTAGTATTGCAAAATATAGTTTTCTGAACGACCCCCATTTGCTGCATCTTATGGAACATCTAGAATGTCCAATAATAGTTGCAAAGAGTTATAGTATTCCAGTTATAGGTAGAATGAAACTGTTATTGAACAGAGTAACCAGACGGTAAGCAGGGAGTTGCAGATAATACTAGTAACTGAATTCCTCAGCTATTGTTCGTTCAATTTGTCTGATAATTTCCCAATATTGGAATTACGCAACCAATCTGAAGGAGTCTTTTCATATGTACTTGCTTTATTGTTATCTTGCTCAACCTCCGCTTGATTGCAAGACCAGTGCAATTTGTTGCTTAATTAGTTTATAGGTCGCTCAAATGATACCTAGGTGAGAAACGGCTTCAAAAACCCCTTCGTACATGTCAATTTAATGTTCGGTCATGAATTCGGCCCCTTTTTAATCACATGCAACTATTCAATTATAGTTGCTCCGAATATTGCTAGTTTCTTTCTGGAGTGGATTGTCTGATTATGTCGCGAATACTCTAAATTTTTAAATTTTTTGAAAAAGCGTTAGCGAAAGTATATTATTTTTCGTGTACAGCAGTGATGCTGCACTAAAGAATCTGATAGTCGGCGTCTTAGAAAGGTCTTAAATCATCTTCCATCTCACTGAATATTTGCAAACATCGACGTCCTTTTTTGGTGATTGCGTAATATGAATATGGTTTATAATCCGTCAGAATCAAGAGTCCAAGGTCGGCTAATTCTCCAAGATATTTGACGGTTTGCGGATGAGTCAGGTTAGCGGTATAGCCTACCCTTGTCTGATTCATTTGATTGCGATAAAGCGGCTTGGCATTGGCAACGATTGATAAGAGATCCTTAAATATATCAAATTTGTCACGCTGCGGTTGTGGCCGTCGAAAGCCCATTTTCATTTCTCCCCTAAACCAATCAGAGTGAATGATATAATGTTGTTATGTATATTAATGATATGTACTTTCTGATTTCGTGGTTTGACAAATCAAATTCTTTTTGTGAAAAATTTGATGCCAAACCAATGACGCTGTAAAAAGAAGATACCTTTGATTTGGAACAGATCAGAAAATTAGATAGTGATAGATTCGGGACACAGACATAGGACGAAATGGACTTACAGAGCGAAGCGAATGTTTTAGCGAACAAGGAACTGATTCAAGGTCTAGATGACTGAAATAATGAAATAAGCGACTTGCGCATAAATTTTGCAGTAAGAACGCTAAGGTGATGAAGCACAAGACCGTTCTTTGATATAGCTGAATATCTTTCAGAAAGAGGCTTTGCAGTATTACAGTATGTCAAGAGAGGTCTTGGCGCGAATCTGACAATTTTGGATAATAATGTATGGGGGAACATAACATTTAACGATCTGACACAAGATGCAGAGAAGGCGCTAAATGTTCTTGTACAGCAACCAGAGGTTGATTCTAACAATGTAACTCTAATTGGACATAGTGAGGGTACAGAGATTGTCCCACGAGTTGCTATCAACAACCCAGATATAGTAGATAATATTGTACTGATGGGGGCATTGGCTCAGAACTTGCGTGAAATAGGAGACTTCCAAGGTGTTAGCCTCCCAGTACTCTACGCTCAACAGGTTCTAGACCATAATCACAATGGATTGATATCAGTACAAGAAGCATCGGAGAATCCTGCTTTCAGCTCTTTGGTCGGAAATCTTACTCTAGTTCTTGCTCAAAACATTACTACTCCCAATGGGACAGCTGAACAACTGAATCCCCAATATAATATAATCAACGACACGTTCATAAGCATTAATGACGAACTTAAACCCAGACTAACAGACAATCTCAAATCATTATCAGTTGTGACACCAGGTGAGAAGTGTAACGCTCTAAAAGGTCCATGTCCTATTTGGCTTTCATCAAAATACTCTTCGATACCTAATTTGGATATCATAAGTAAAATTCCCTCCAATACATCTATATTAATAATGCAAGGAAATAATGATTCACAAACTCCAATACAACAAGCATCTCTTTTACAACAAAAACTAACAGAAGTAAGACATCCTGATCATACATTGAAAACTTACCCAAATTTAGGACATTTGTTTTATCCTTCATCTCAATGGGTTACTGCTGTTGGAGGACCAATAGAACCAAAGGTAACCTACATCTCATCTTCGCAAAAAAAACACTAGGCTATTATTAGCAGCTTCCTCATCTAAACCTGAGACGTAAATAAATCGATAGTCAGATTAAAGCCAGAACCGCAGATATCTTATTTATTTATAGGAAATCCTGCATTATAAAAATCGTGCTTAGTCTGCAAGCAAAACTGGCCGCTCTTTCTGCGCTTTTCATAAATTACTGGCAGAAAAGCTGATTGAAATCATACCCGTAATTAGTTAGGATTAGCAGGCAAGAGTTGACGATAACCGTTAGTTTTAGAAGTATCAGCTGACTTGGTGTCGACCGAATGTCGCCCCGCCAGCGAAGATAGAGTGGCAGAACTTTGTTTCAGAACTATGGAAGAATATTATATAAATAGATTATGTAATATTTATACAATGCCTTCCTTTATTTATTTTAAGAGTTATGGCGGATCATGATCTCCCTAAACCTTTTGATTGACGTCAAGATTCTATGTCATACTGTCTTAAGCCGGCTCGCGCATTGTTCACCCTGTTTTCACCCATATGGTTGCAAAACCCGTACCAGGGTAAGAGGGAGGTTATAAATCGTCATGGTTTTAGAAAGTCTAAGTATAAAACCGCTGCTTTTGGTTTGCCTCTTCAATGTCAACAAATGTTTTGGCAACCGTGTTTCTGATGTTGATATTGACAATGTCGGTATCAGCAGTAGCAACAAGCACAACAACAACATACGCAACAACTGGAATGGGTAACTGTAGAGACGAACCAGTAGGCTGTACTCCACAAAAAGATAGAGTAGGTGCAGATAACGATGATCCAGATAATGATGGTGAAGATGCTGATAGAGATGGACCAGGCGGTGACGACGGGGTAGGTCAAGAGACAGACAATGATGAAGGTG
>JAATVR010000283.1 GCA_014523665.1 Nitrososphaerales archaeon TH526 | reverse complement strand
GTACGAATTGATATAGTTCCGTGCTCTCCTATACCGTCAATAGCATTATCTATTATATTTGTCCATACTTGATTTAGCTCGTTACCATAGGCATTAACATGCGGCAGGTTAGAATCATATTCCCGAATTATAGTTATATCGGCTTTCCTTATTTTATACTGCAGAATTGTCAATGTGCTCTCAATTCCTTTATGAATATCGACGTCCTGAAGAGGAGCCTGATCCATATATGAATATGATTTCACAGCCGAGACTAAATCACTAATGCGTGAGGTGCTGCTCTTAATTTCATAAAGTAATTGATCCACTCTTGTCGTAGTTGTAAGCCAGCTCAAGATGTCATTAAGATTTTTATCTACAGTACCATTACTTGTCATCTTACGCCCTTTTGGCGATTGAGTTGAATTGATAGTTTTGGCGATCTCGTTCAAATCATTTACAGTGATTCCTGCGGTGATGAGATCAGATGCTATCTTCCATCCATCATTAACACCATGAGATCCAAGCCAGTTGATGATCTCTTCCTCAATTTCGCTTTGTTTTATAGGATCATCTGTGTCAGTATCAGGGGAAGTAGAAGTAGAAGTAGAACTAGAAGGAATATTGAGGGTTCGCCGTGATGCAGAAGACGGATCAGGATTCTGAACATTATCTCTTAATCTAGTAATATACGACCATTGTGCAGGAGTTATACCTCGTTGCCCATTTAGCTTCGGTACTAGAGATCTCCACTCTTGAATGGATTCCGATAATTGTGTTACTGATCTGCTGGCAGCTGCTGCAGGATTATTCAACTCATGAGCAAGACCAGCAGCTAGTCCACCAAGTGCAATAAGCTTTTGGTTGTGCTGTAACACTGTCTCTAATGTTTTTAGAAGCTGTGCCATTGAATGCAGAATTTGTCTAGTCAAAGAAGGAGAACTGTATACCATTCGCCAGAATTCGTCTTTACCCCATCTGAGTAGGCGACTTTTTTCAGCAGCAAAAGCAGCACATTTATGATCTGACCATCCAAGAATGATCGGAAGCTCTCCGAAATGGTCTCCAGCATCGTAGGTGGAGAGAACGGATTCCTTGGCTCCATCTCTTAGTATGACCTCAACCTTCCCTTCTACGATTACGTAAAAAGTATCATGCTCGCCTTCGGCCAGTATTTTATCGCCTCTGTTAAACCATACCTCTTGCCCTTTTTCTAACGAATTTAACTCCTGTTCGTCTAGTTCAGAGAAGAGCCGAATTTGATGAAGTACTGCTTCTTGATCATGAGTAATGTTGCTGCCGTTAGAACTAATCGTCATACCCTACTATTAATATCACCAATTTCTTGGTTATTAGCATTTTCATCCTTTGTGTCATAAGTTCAAAATTAACGCAATCCATCATTTGACATCATTTGACGCTCTTTAAATATTGATATATTAGTTGAACAGCTAAAGATCCTTCCCCAACACCTGTAGCCACTCTTTTCGTAGAGCCATGACGTACATCTCCAGCAGCGAAAATACCAGGCACATTCGTCTCAAGTAAAAATGGGGACCGATCTAGGAACCAGCCTTTAGGACTTTTATGTTCATCATGGATTAAATCCTGGCCAGTCAAAATGAAACCGTTTTCATCTCGTTCTACGAATCCAGCAAGCGCCTCCGTGTGCGGTACCGCGCCAATAAATATGTAGAGCATGGAACAGTCCACTGTGTGCTGCTCTCCTGTCTGGGTGTTCAATATAGTAACTAATTGTAGCCGATTTTCGCCCTGTACTTCCACAACATTAGAGTTCAATAATACTCTTATGTTAGATATCCTGTTTATTTGATTAACAAGATAGTGTGACATACTCTTGGTTAAAGAATCTCCACGAACTACAAGTGTTACTGTTTTAGCATACCTTGAAAAATGAATTGCCGCTTGTCCTGCAGAGTTTGCTCCCCCAATCATATAGACATCTTCATCCTGAGATGACAACGCTTCAACCATGGAAGTGCCGTAATACACGCCAGCTCCGGTCAGTTTATCAATTCCCTTTATATCTTCTAACTTGCGATACGATACTCCGCATGCAATAAGAAGGGCATGGCAACTTATCTCTTTCCCATCTTTTAAATGAACTATTCTGTATGGACCGTCGATTCGTATACCAATAACTTCCTGTGGGGTTAGAATCTCGACGCCGAATCGGATTGCTTGTACAACGGCCCGTCTAGCGAGATTGCTGCCAGTTAGACCAGAAGGAAAGCCAAGATAATTTTCAATATTAGAGCTCATGGCTGCCTGTCCGCCCGGTGCGTGTCTTTCAATCAGCAAAGTGCTGAGACCTTCAGATGCGCCATATACTGCTGCTGCCAATCCTGCTGGTCCCGCTCCTATTATTATCAAATCATAGAAAGGCATCTGTGCTTGAGTCTTCAGGCCGATTTTTTCTGCAAGTTCTGAATTGGGTGGCTCGTCCATATATGAGCCATCAGGAAAAATGACGAGCGGCAGTTTTAAGGAAGAAAGCAAAGGAGATCGAATTAAGGGCGAAGTATTATCAGTATTG
>JAATVR010000282.1 GCA_014523665.1 Nitrososphaerales archaeon TH526 | reverse complement strand
CACCGGCATCATGGGCTTCAATTGCAGCTCGAAGACCGGCTGAGCCACCACCTACAATTAAAATATCACAGGAGTGGATAGGCATTCTTTTCAAATTGTCTGCCATTTATCTTATTTCGTGTTAGTAATATTTAACGAATCATAGACTTCGCTTAAATAAACTGGTCATGATGTGTTATCTATGGGCAATGGACTTGCCAACGGCAGCGACCCGCATTCCTCCATACCATCAAATGCAGAGCAAGAGAAAGGACAACAACAACCAGTAGCAACATCAGTAACGGCAACAGCAGAAGAAAGAAGAATCTACGCTGTGACCGACGGGTTAAGGTCTAAGCAGACCGCCAGGGTCTACAAATCGACGTTCAGTGAATTCATTAGATACCTGCAGAATATCAACCTGAGGATATTGCTTGATTACAGACATGACGTGATTGAGTCCAAAATAATATCGTTTCTGGAATACCTGAGAGATATCCGAAAACTAAATTATTGGACAATACAGGGACATTACTTCGCCATACTCCATTTTTTTGATATAAATGACGTGTATCTGAACACGCGCAAAATCAAGAAATTCCTTCCTTCAGAAGATAACGAGAGTTACAGGGGCATGGATAGGCCCTATTCTATCGACGAAGTCGCAAAGATATTGGAAGTGTGTGACATACGTGAAAGGGTCATCGTATTGCTAATGGTCTCCACTGGTATGCGTGTGGGAGCTATTCCTGGATTAAGAGTCGGCGATATCCGTAAGATATCAGAGTTTAACCTGTACCTTGTCAATGTTTACGCCAATTCCAGAAAGGACCGCTATTATGTTTTCACAACACCCGAGTGTGCGAATGCGATTGATGATTATTTGGCATACCGTAAAAGATTCTTCGAAGAGATTAAGGATTCATCGCCACTTATCAGGGACAAGATTTCAATCGATAATCCATTTACATCCAGAGTTGCCAAGCCAATAGGGGTTAGAGCATTGCAACTCATAATCATGGCCGCGGAGAAAGAGGCAGGAGTCTTGCTGAATAATAGTCGGCACGTAATGAGAACGCATGGATTTCGCAAACTGAACATCAACCAATTGGACAGAGCCGGTGTCCATTTTTCGTGTCGCGAGTTTCTTGCAGGCCACAAACTTCCTGGCCAGGATTCTTCGTATGTTAGAGCAACTGAGGAAGACAGATTGATGGAATATCGGAAGGCGATAGACCTGCTTACCATCAAGGAGAACCATCGATTGAAGACACAGATATCCCAACTTCAGACACAACATTCAGAAGACTGGGGTTCGTTGAAGAAGGAAATTGACCAATTGAAATTCTGCATTAGAGCAATCGGGGACGAACTACCATATTTGCGCAAGCAAGAACTCCAACAAAAAATGCTAAGTAGATTAAATTCTGCAGCAGCAGATGAACTCCAGCAAGACTATCAAGATTGGTTTGCAGGGGCCGTTGCAGAGCAGAAGAGGGATTATTTTAAAAAGGAAAGAGAAAGCCGCGAATGGGAAGGGGGAAAAGGAAGGAATAATTAATAGACCCGATGCAGCATCTTGCGCTACCCCGTCAGAGGCCCATATCACGCAAATTCAACCGGGACCTTTTGTCGTTAGTATCATGTTATAAGATATGCAGGGGTTGCAGGTAAGTTTTCTTTTTGGCCTTTCTAACAGTAGCAGTAGGTGGTCAGTTGAGCTGCTACCATAGGGTAACTCTGAACACCTATCCCTGTATTACACTACAAAGAAACTTTAAGACTCGATATGGTTCAAGAGGAGTGGTGGGAGGACTCAAAGGGAAGTACTGATACTGGTACATGACTGTTAGTATACTTTCGCATTATCTTGAGATTTTAAATCCTGTACAATGATCCATATTTATTTTTCAAAAATTTTATTCTACAGACATTCACATATTCATTCATAACGAGGTTGGAATAACAATGTACTGGTCATCAGTCCCCAAAATCAGTGGACTCGGGGTGTTATGCCTATTGCTCCTCTTACTGTTGAACCTGATTGACAGTAATCTAAGTATAAACACGATGGTGATTCCGTACGCTTACGCACAGGCGACTACTCTTCCCTATTTTCCAAACCTCTACGATCCTTATTACTCCAATCAGCTCTCTCCATGGTTTCCATCTATTCCCGCTATAGCATGTGGAGCAGGTCTATTCTCTTTTAACATTGAAGGACTTCCAGATAAAGGCGTCAACATTCCTATCAATGATGAAGAGTTGATGGCATTGCAAATCCAATTGGATAAAGACAATCGTGGCTTATTCTTTACCAGTAGTAATGATGTTTCTGGAAAAATTACTGTTGGTAAAGACAACATCAAAACCAATCAAGGAGATGACTTTGACGTAAAGAATCTGTTCAATAATTGTAGAACGCTAGCTTTCAGTCCCACTGGTGATGTCAAAATAAAGACACCTCTCCCCGCCACTCCTGCTTCTGATAAGGTTAATACCATCATCCTTCCGTCTCCCTTTTCGGGAACCAATACTTACAACCCATATCCGTACTTTTCCACTCCGACAACGGGTTATACCTACTCTTATCCAGCAACTCCTGGTGTAGATTGCCTACCCGGTTATAGAAGAAGCAGCGACGGTAATTTGTGCATCCGATACTAGAGGTTGTAACGGATGTATTGTGCCTTTGTTCCTGCTTCAGAAGAATCATCAAAGTGAGCTAGTACACAGGTTCTGTGACATGACGTATGATAAGGTTAAGTCTGAATATTATAGCCAACAGCAACAGGAACAGCAACAACATGAACAAGAAGAAGAAGTTTGACGATGTTGATGTTGTGGTTGCTGCTGCTATTTTTTCTTATGTATGCGTGATTGTTGTTGTGGATGTTGTGGCTGGGGATAGGTTGCTGTCGTTGATACAGGAGATGGTACTACTTCCGTTAGTTGTGATAGATCCTTGATTTCGCCTATTCGTATATTTGGAACAATCTTGGCTGCTATTACCAATCTCTGGTTTGTTGCTTTATAATACAAATCTGCAAACTCAACCACTCGGAATATTCTATCTCTTAAGAAAGTTTCAAAGGCTTGTTGTTGTTGTTTATCTGCGCTATTATGATATTCAGTCAATGTTTCGATGTCTTCTATTTTCCAATGTGATATGAGATGATCTATCAAATACACAATACCTTTCCTAGTAAGTTCATACTCCTTCCTTCCGCGTATAGTTGAAGTTTTACCAGGAGCAAGTTTTGATTGTTGTATGAGTTCGAGTGATACCATGCGTATTATTCGCTTCTTGACATTAACATAGGCTAATCCCTGTCCTTGCATTTTTCTATTCATTGAAGCCCAAACTGCGTAGGAAGAGGGATTTCCCTTAGTAATGAGTAGCAATATCTCACCATCTAGAATGTCTATCTCGTTGACTAGTATGCTCGACATTTTATTAGACATATATCAATGGAACTACTTATATTGACACTGCATATGTCACATATATCCACAGATATTACTCTCAGGATCAACGTTATATGTATGTTTTGTATAATAGATATTCAGAATATGATATCCGAACAACCGATGAGGACAACGATAATCGTTGATCCATCAACTCGTGATATTCTCAAACACATAGCAAGGAAAGATCAGAGCTACGATGCTCTGATCATGGAGTTGTTGAAGTCCCGTCCTGATTACGTTGAAATAGTACAGTCATTGGCATCAGGAGTTGCTGATACGCCAACACAATGAATATTAAAAGAAGTGACCTAGGGTCCGAACCAAAGACCCAGGTCGTTTTTTCCTACAGATCCTCCAACAACAACCGTACCTCCAATACAATCCAACCTCGCTCCATGCTTAGGAGAGCGTCATTGAATCGCTAAATGCTAGTTGTTAATAATACTAATAACGAAGACACAGTTAAGTATTCTGGTTTTGGTTTAAGGACACATTCTGCAACCAATTACATGTGGAATGGGCTCAGTTTCAGGTGTAACTGCAGCCATGAGATAGGCGAACATTCGCGCAATGATCATCCGTCGCATGGTCACTGTCTCGAGAAGGGATGTAAGTGCACTTACTTTCATGCATATCGGCACATTTCGGAGGAGGTACTGTCATAACCTGTGGTGCTATCAAAGGAGCATACTCCACAATACTACCTAGACAGTTTATTGGAATGCATCGATAAACGTAATCGCTCAGAAATAGCACACAAGGAATACTCTAATGCGTGGGCTGACTATTGGCATTACTACATTGGCGTCAATGTCATTCCTGTTATTAGCAAGTTAAAAGTCCCTCCTAAGGGATGCAAATGGGACTTGTATCAGGATGCGCCAATACCTGAGGCACAACATGAACACTGGAAGAACGAAGGTATGTTCAATGAAGGGATGGGAGTCATTGCTGGCAAGGTATGGCATCGAGAAGACTTGGAAGGATGCTACCTTGCAGGGATAGATTCAGATAACCAGATAGCAACAGATGAGCTCCTTACTAGGAACGGCAAGACACTGACAGTTCCAGATTTTGCACAGAAAACCCTAGTAGATCAGCATGATGACAAGAGCAGGATGCACTTCTTTGTTTACACTATCGGGCAAAAACTTAGGGATAAAACCAGCGATATTGGCAAACCTGGAATGGATGTCACAACCAAACCGTCTTTTGAAGTTCATGCTTCATCCAAGTTCCTGCTGTATGTCGCACCTGGAATGCATGCGAAATCAGGTAGGAGACTCATCGTTGGAACATACACTCCTGCGGTACTAGGTGTGTTTGAAACACGGGATTGGCAACAACATATGGATGACATACTAAAGAAGTATGGACTGGTTAGTACCAATGGTAATGGTAATGGGGACGACGTCTCCATGCATGATTTGTTCCTGGAAGAAACGACCGTCTACGAAGGTGACAATCGCCATAGGGTATTGATGCGAGTGATGGAGTCCATGATCAAAAGGAACAGAGCCATTCTACCGATGGAACAGATTATCAGCATCTGTAGACAGTGGAACAGGATTCATTGCTCTCCACCCCTTGATGAAAGCCAGTTTCAGAAACAGTGGACTTGTGCAACAAACTTCTTCACATCAGGTAAGGCAACTGCAGCAGAGGATGAGTCTTCTTCAGGTTCCAACTCTAACTCTGACTCGAACTCCGATTCCGGCTCTAACTCAAAGAAGAACAAGGATAAGGATCAGAAGAAGAGGTACGAATATGTTCAAGTCTTCAAAGACAAGAACAGGCTAGCAGAAGCGTTGTTGATTGATGGTAAATCATTCTTTGCTGTCGTGAATCTTGCCACCAATGAAATCAAGTTGGAGAAGGAGATCCAACTTGATGATGAACAGAAAACAACCCTGAAACCATCTTCTGCTGATGCATACATCAACATCGCATATTCTTTTGATTCTGAAGAGCAGTTTCATAACTCTCTAGATATGGCCAAGCATTATGACTTCGATGCATTGTACGTCATGACTGGGAAGATATGGGACAAGTATATTGATGCAGAGAAAGAACACATCTCTCTCTGTGCTGCAGATACTCTCTTCACATACTTCCAGGACATCTTGGGAATGACCCATTATCTCTGGTTTGTTGGAGACAATGATTCAGGAAAGTCAAATAACTTGGTCGTGATACACTACCTCGCCTATCGTAATATGATGAGTGTAGGAGTTAGTGCAGCCAATGTCTACCAGTTCCTCGGTTCGAGAAGTGAAGGGGCTGGAACCATCTGCGAGGATGAAGCCAACTCCATTGAAGATGATAAAGACAAAATGGACATTGCTAAGAGCGGATATACCACTGGATATCCTGTGACTAAAATCTTCATCGGTGCTACAGGACGCACTCAATACAAGTTCTTCACGTACTGTTTCAAAGCCTATTCTGCAGAGAAGACACCAGATCTGATTAGAGGGAAGGGGATTGTTCAAAGAATGATCAAGTTAAGATGTGTCGTTGGAGACCCTGCAGAAGACATCATGGAAGTTGTCAATCCGGCAGGGGATGAATACTTCCAGCATTTGTTGGATGAAATAATGCAATGGAGGAATACTTTATTCTGCTATCGCCTACTTCACATTGCAGACAAGATTCCAAACATCAAGATCAATCTCAAGAACAGAGAAAAACAGCTCTTCAAGCCAGTACTTAGGCTGTTCCAGAATACCAAAACATTCCCAGAGTTATGCGAAGTTATGAGCTACTATGTCAACGAAAGACGGGAACTGAAGGTCAACTCACTTCATGCATTCCTCTGTACCTTGATTAAAGACATCATTCAAGAGAAGAGCTATGAGGACATGTCATATGCAGGAAAGAAAGTAACGCTTGAAACCAGCGATATTTGGGCTCACTTCAAGTCGCATATCCACTCTATTGAGATACCGGGAAAGCCATTGTCGGTTGAGACGGCCGAGTTTGGAACCGTCTCCCAAAGGCAGATAACGAGTGCATTGGAGGACATACTTAAGGCCAAGTACAATGTTGTCCACTCGAAGAGGACATTGACTTTTGACAGGGATACATTGGAGAAAGTATCTGCAGTTTATTTCAGTAGCCAGGTGAAAATAGAAGAGAATATTGCCAAGTCAGACAATACGGGTACGCATGGTACGCATGGTACGCATCCTGGAGGTGTCAGGGGCAGTACTGACACTGAAGTAAAAGATTCAGAAAATGATGGTAAGAACGATGAAACTATATCAAAACAAGACACAGATCCTTCAAATATTGAAGAGAGGGTACGCATTGACCTCTCCTGACACTTCTAAGAAAGCGTACCCTGCGTACCAAGCGTACCCAAAGCCCTAACCAAGAAGTAGGAGACATGAGAAGAATCTCCCTCCTTGGATGATGACCCAAAAACATGACCCTAACTTTGGACAGCATCAAAACCCAGTGCCATTGTTTGACGATGATCCTCTAGACCACTTTGAGAAATGGGAGATAGTTACAGGTGCCAAGGAGGACGTAGACATGAAAAAATCTACGTTTCACAGCCATACACGCTAGAGTACAAAGACATCAAAAGAATGGTGGAAATGTGTGAAAGAAGAGGTCTAACTTTTGGTATCACAGGATGTTCTGATTATTACCTTGGAAGAACATTCGCAATAATCTGGAGGACATCTTCAAATATCCTCATTAACTCTCACTTTTATTATTTTCAGGTTCTTTACTTTGAAGCCATGCTGCCCCTCCCGATATTGAAAAATACAAGTTACTTTCCTAATAGGAGTAAATTGAAAGATTGAGCACCGAAGTTGAAAGGTTGCAATGGCGGAGAAATAAGGTCTTGGAACTGAGTAGCGAAGGCCGCAGCCAACCACAGATTGCTTCCATACTTCAAGTTAGCCTGGGCACCGTCAACAGGGATTTGCAACACCTTAAGCGGTTAGCGAAGGCCAACATATCCAAATACATCAACGAGACATTACCGTTGGAATATGAGACTTGCCTAATTGGGCTTAATGCAATACTAACCAGGACTTGGGACATTGCAAATAATCCACACTCAAATGAAAGAGACAGGCTGCAAGCTATTTCTGTTACCATGCAAGCATATTCAATGAAAATTGATTTGCTATCCAATGCTACTGTCGTTGAGAGAGCAGTACAATTTGTAGATAGGAACAGGGGATTAATGCCTCAAAACAACCAAGTATTGATAGAGCAATCAAATAATACTACATCTCCTGAGGACGGGGCTGCTAACTTACCATAGCCCTTTAATAGATCACTGCCATATACGTTTAATGTGAGTAAATCAAATCCTATTGTGATCGCGTTGATCTTAGTAATAGGAGTGTCAATGTTGTTAGTAATACCGACTACGACAATTCCAGTGAGTGGCCAACAAAACGGCGTGCGGTGTACGGTATTTCCAGGGCTATTGTCGGGCAAGGAGCAGTGCTGTCCCGAAGGACAAGTTCGGTCATTGGAACACGCAGCATCTGGGACAATTTGGGGTTGTAAGCCCGCTTAGTAAAATAGTATCTCTATATACTTCAAGATTGTAAAGTACGAATAGAAGTATATGACGTTGCAGAACTTATCAAAAATACTTGACAAGTACGAATCACAGTTAGGTAGCAGCAGCATACAGCAGTTTGAACAACTGAATGGTTTGCCATTCTATAACTGGCAGCAGCATCTGTATAATAGTAACACATTCAATCATGCTATAGGCCTACCTCAGAAAGATGGCAAGACATATCCCCTGTTTGACTACGAGCAAATACTGTTTGATACTCTGCAGCAACATAAGCATGTATGGATTAAAAAGGCAACTGGCCTAGGCGTTACCGAATTCATGCTGCGGTATATGGCATGGCTTTGTCTTTCAACTAATAAAGTTGAGAATTCACAGATGTGCATTGTAACAGGGCCCCGTTTAGAGTTAGCCATTACTCTTATCGATAGGCTAAAAGGCTTATTCAGAGACTTAGAAAAAATTTCTAGGTTTAACACCAAAGAAACAGTTATCGAGTTAAACGGTGTTCACATTGAGGCATATCCTAGTCACCACTTAGATTCAATGAGAGGCCTAACAAACGTTTCATTCGTCTATTTGGATGAGGCAGACTTCTTTCCCCCGGGACAGCAACAAGACTCTAGACACGTTTCCGAGAGATACATTGCAAAGAGCAGTCCATGGATCGTAATGGTCTCAACACCTAATGCACCAGAAGGTCTCTTTGAGAAGATTGAACGGGAACCGGAAGGAACATGCCTATACAAACGATTATTCCTCGACTACGCATACGGACTAGGCAAGATATACACAGAAGTAGAAATAGAGAAAGCCAAGGCGTCACCTAGTTTTGAAAGAGAGTACAACCTGAAATATTTGGGCAAGGTTGGCAATGTGTTTCATACGCTAGACATAGAAGCAGCAATATGCACGCAGCATGAAGGACAGGAAATGATGAACTGGTCCACGAGCATGATGATTGGAAGAAGCATGGGTATAGATGTAGCATGGGGAGACACGTCAAAGTTTGCTATCGTCATTACCCAATTCAGAAATAGAAAGATAGAGACGTTCTATGCTGAAAGTTTTGAGAAGCCACAGATGAATTGCATTATCAACCATATCATGCAACTAAAGCAGAAGCATCACATAACCAAGATTTACGTAGATGGTGCAAATCCAGAAGTGATAAGAGAATTGAAGGCAAGAATTGGGGAATACCATGACCATTACGGAAGACTAACAGAAGAACAGATCTGGGGTTTACGCACCAGTAACAGTTGGCAGATAATCCCTGTCAACTTTCAGAAAAGACACAGAGAGATGCTGCAGTGGACGTATACGCTTATGTCGAAAAGATTCGTCAAAATACATTTATCACTGCATGATCTCATAGTATCTCTTAGAACAGCAACAGTATCAGACGAGTGGAAACTAGATAAGCAGCAGACATCACATCATGACACACTTGATTCACTGAGGCTCTCGTTATGCAACTATGAACTTCCAAAATACAATCCTTGATTATGGCAGTGTTTAATCCATGGTTTCTGGAAAGGTGGATATTTGTTCATCCATGTTTATTTCAGCAAATAGCATGAGAACATGTCTCCTCACTGTTAGGAGATGCTCGAGTACTATAAAGGACAGGCATCCAAGATTTAACAAACTAATCGCAGCCCTTCGTACTGCTGTAGAGAATGGTAATGGTTATCTAGACAAGGAAGCAACTAGTCATGATGACCTCATGGATGCTTTCAGGTTATCGCAGAAGTTTTGGCATTGATGGATGTCAACAACAAACGTCTAAATATTTAACAAGTAAAGTGGAGATTCCACATGTCAAGTCCATCTGAGAGAGAAAAGATACTACTCGATCTTAGCAGAAAACTCGGTTACGAACTAGACGAAGACTTTAGAAGGGCCGGGAACAAACTAAAAGATGTTTTAATCCGTGACTTTGATAGAGAAGTGGCGTTAGCAGAAGTATATGGTGACCGAAAAGATCTCATCGAAGCCGTATATCATAGAGCGATGGCTTATGCAATACACAACACTCTGAGGGATGTTGAAATGATGATAGGATGAGATGGATTGGGAACCAGGCTGTCGTTGCAGTTCTGGCATTAGTTAGTTAGACCGACAACTGAACCGCTTTCACGTTTACGATCGCATGGAGAGTTTGGCTGATGGTAGGACGAAGACCCAAATGCAGTGTTTTAGGTTGTCTTTGAAATTTTGACATTGAATGAAAAAGTTAAGTCTATAGAACTATTGAAAATATTATAAGTAGTTATCCACTGATACCACAAAACAATGAAGTAATCGAAATTCAGAACCGGCAGAGATCATATAAACATAGAAGATAAAACAGATTTAAGTAGTTTGGAAAAGCCATCGAATTCAAATAAATCAATCTATAGTTCTAAATCATAACAAATGTCAGAAACGACGCTTGCGACAATGTTGATCGTTGCCATACTTGTATTAGGAGTTGTCATGGAAACAATCTCTTTGCCACAGCAGGGAGTAGCCTCTAGGGGTTGTACACCCGGTTCGATCGCAGATGAAGCAAGTAATGGCTTGTGCTTACGTGACACACCAACTGGCTTTGCCATTAGAGGCACTGGAACAGGGAGTAGCGAAACATTTGTGTGTAACACAGAGGTGCCACCTGGTGAGATTTCTATAGACTTCCAAGCGGTAGGTAGTGAAATAGTGGGTGGTGGCGAAATAGTGAACGGATCTTATCTCCTCTTCACCTCGAATTTCCTTATACCAGGTGTACTTACAGATGGAACTACAGATGGAAACACCTATACTTTAAGCGGCACAAATCAACCTGTTTGTCCGGATGATCAGGGCAACCAGTTGCCTGCTCCGATGATACTGAGTGGGGATTGTGGAGACGGTGTAAGAATCACTTATAGAGATCCGAATACAGAAGGAACTCTTACAGGGAATGTAGTGTGCACATTGCTTTCATAGATGATGCAGTATCATGAAATCATCGGACGCTGAAATACTGGTTACTAAATAGCCATATCCTTCTGTATATGACTTGCAGTTCCTTCAACAGAATATGTTTGTGATACCTGTAAAAATACAGGGGTTTTACAGTAGTATAGGAATAAAAGTGTTACACCGCTATGACTCACGAGACTGTCACACTGTAATTTAACAGAGAATGGAAACGCCCTAAGGACGGGCATGTTACCCTTAAATTCTCTTGTTTTTACGAAGAAGTTTGTGAATATCATATAGCTGGCGGCTTATTTCATATAATTTCAGCGTCATCTTTAAATATATTAGATATTCTAATCCTTAGATAGATGGGAAGAAGACGTGATCAAAGGGTAAGCTTTGTACTCTTGCTGTTCTTGACTATAACGCTTATTGCTAGCTTTACTTTAACTCCACGTTCTGGCTTCGCTAGCACAGAGAACAATAGTAATACTTTGATGGAACCTGAGGCTTCACAGGGCATGACAACAGCAACAAATGCCACCACCAAGACGAATATCGTTCTAGTCCATGGTATGTTCGCCGACGGATCTTCATGGAGCAAAGTAATTCCCATTTTACAGAACGCAGGACATAGAGTTATTG
>JAATVR010000281.1 GCA_014523665.1 Nitrososphaerales archaeon TH526 | reverse complement strand
TTTACTAGACTGAGCAATTATGAAGACATTCATAAATCATTCACCTGTTGTACGATGTACTAAGCCGAATTTTAGTCACTATTGATCTTACGGCTAAATCTTCATATTTAAATAATAATAATCCAAAAGAATCTAAAAAAGAAGACTAAATTCGGCCAAACTCCATACGATTAATAAAAAAGAAAGAGAGATTTGTAAATTTACTCACCTTTAACGGGGATTATTCAATCGCTCCCGCTGCCGTCACCTTCTCCGCCATCGCCATCGCCGTCACCTTCTCCGCCATTGCCGTCACCATTGGCGTTGCTCTCCTTATTCTCGTCGCCTTTCTTATTGTCGTCGCCTCTCTTATTGTCGTCGCCTCTCTTATTGTCGTCGCCTTTCTTATAGTCGTTATTGTCGCCACCTGATACTGCGGCTGCTGCGGCTGCTGCGCTGTCGTCACCATGCTTCTTGTTTCCGTGATTGTCGCTAGCTGCTGCTGCTGCTGCTGCTGCGCTATCTCCGGCTGCTGCGGCTGCGGCTGCGGCACTATCGCCACCCTTTCTCCATTTGCCATGGTCGCCACCATCTGATGCTGCTGCGGCTGCTGCTGCTGAATCATCATGACCATTCTTCCATTTGTGACCGCCTCCACCTGAGGCTGCGGCTGCTGCTCCGCCATGTCCACCGGCTGCGGCTGCTGCGGCTGCTGCTCCACCGGCTGCGGCTGCGGCTGCGGCTGAACCACCTGCGGCTGCTGCTGCGGCTGCGGCTCCCTTACCCGCGGCTGCTGCTGCTGAACCTCCGCCTGATGCTGCTGCTGCGGCTGCTGCACTGCCTGCTGCTGCGGCTGCTGCTGCAGAACCACCAGCTGCTGCTGCGGCTGCTGCTGCAGAACCACCAGCTGCTGCTGCTGCTGCGGCTGCTGCTGCAGAACCGTGGTGTCCTGAAGAAGCTGCGGCTGCTGCTGCGGCTGAATAGCCTGCGGCTGCTGCTACGGCAGCTGCTGCACCGCCACCGGCTGCTGCTGCTGCCGCGGCTGAAGCACCACTTCCGCTTGCTGCTGCGGCTGCTGCGGCTGCTGCAGAGCCGTATTTACCAGCTGCTGCTGCTGCTGCGGCTGCACTGCCTGCAGCTGCTGCTGCTGCGGCTGAACCACCTGCTGCTGCTGCTGCGGCTGCACTGCCTGCAGCTGCTGCTGCTGCGGCTGAACCACCTGCTGCTGCCACTGCCACTGCAGCTGCATGTCCAGCTGCTGCTGCTGCGGCTGCAGATCCGTAATTTGAAGCTGCTGCGGCTGCTGCTGCGGCTGCGTCACCAGCTGCGGCTGCGGCTGCGGCAGATCCACCAGCTGCGGCTGCGGCAGCTGCGGCTGCTTTACCTGCTGCTGCTGCTGCGGCTGCTGCCGAACCAGAAGAATTTGCGAATACTTGAGTTGTTGGCACTATATGGAGCATTATTGCCCCAAGTGCTATAGCGATTAGAATATACGATTGTACAGAATTTCTTTTAAGCACGCTTACTCGCGTAGATTAATGTATATAAGAGTCGAGAACATATTTCACTGCTGAATGTACTATATGAATTATAAGTATAAATGTCCTACCTCGGTATCTTGTTCACTAATGCACCTTCTATTCTAGTTAAAGCAACTCGACTAGACTTATATTGTACTGCGATATTTTCCTTTTTTTCTTCTTATATGGGGTTCTGCAGGCTAATTTGTTGTATTATCAGCGAGCCACCGAACTAAACCCAATACAACTTCAAACACGTGTACAGATCATTTATGAATTCAATAACCTGAAGCCAATCCACTTCTTAAAGGTTAATAGGAACTGAAAGCCAAATAAAGTATGGCAAGTTATGAAGCCTTGAAAGCTAGCGTGGAAAAAAATGGCGAGGTAATGGTAAGATTGGATACTGGCGAAAAGATCGAACTCCACAAACATAATGTAAAGTTTGAGAATGCTACTAAAGAGATAGTCGTTGATGCGGCTACCGAAACATATTGGATTGGTGCTGACCGAATATCGTATTATTGGATTCATAAAGAGGGCTTTGAAAAGGAGTGATGATTGGCTACAGCGAGTTCTATTCTTTTTTTTACTATAAAGAGAGAAGTTTACGAATACTATATTGTACAACCGTCCTTCTTGAGAGGCAGTTATCTATATCAAGTCCGCTTATGCTAAGAATATTTGTGGGATCTTTGGATATTTTATAACACAAGTCTATCGAAACAACTTGGACAAATGCATTCCTCCCTTCGCCATTTCTCCGACATCATGTCAATTTGAAGTTAGTAAGAAATTGCAAGCTATACTACACTAATTTCCCTGTTCTCGAAGATTACTGGATTCCACCCGTTACGATGTTTGAGTGGAGTTTTAGTTTGAAATCAAACTGGATGACAGGTCGGAGTTTGATTAAGTAAGGAACCTGATTTGGTTTTGGAGTTATCTATAGCCTTCTCCTTCACCTTAGATCCACTGTTAACAACTATTATGCGACGCTACCTATATCATATTTTTTGTACATTATCTTACGGGTAAGTTTGAGAAAGCACCAACAGTAGAAATTTGATCCCATGTACTATTTGTACCATCTGCATTATTTCGAAAGGATTGGCATCGGTGTGTTCAAACCAGTTCATATCTTCTGCCATAAGCATGTAAGGCATTCTTGAAGGGCTCCAGAGGGGCCCTTACCAAACCTGCTCCAATATAGCCTCCACCTTCTTGCCTATGCGCTATTGCCGTATCTATAACAGGAGTGATCCCGGTTCTCATCACCTTTCGGATATCAATACCAGTTGCTGTACCTTGAAAATTAATGATTGGTAAGGTAAATGTATCGTTAAGCGAATTAGTAATTTTTCGCATCTCATATGTATATTTTATAGCATCTTCGGCTGAACCCCCAATCAGTGCCAATATTGCAGGAGATCCTGCCAGAGCGAATGCTCCAATACCTGCAGTCTCCGTAATGGCACTATCGCCGATATCAGGATTAGCGTCTTCAGGGCCATAACCTGGAAAATACAATCCTTTAATCATGTTTGCCTCTCCAACGAACCAGTCATCCCCTAAACCACTCACCTTTATCCCAAAATTAGTCCCATTTCTTGCCATCACTGTTACTAACGTACTATATTGGATCCCATGAGCCGCTTTTGTTATAGCTTTGCATGCAGCCATACTTATGCATAGGAAAAAAATATCATTCTCTGAAAGGTATTTTGTAACTTCTGCTACCTCGTTTAGACTACAAACCCTCAATAGGTGAGGTAACATAATGCTTTCAAATAGTAACGTACCGGCAGCTGGCCTATTATGAAGTTCGTCTCCCATGTGCAATGCCCTAGCCATTATCGGCTTAAGATCGATTCCCTTACTCTTACGAATGGCCTTGCCCAATAACTTTGATAGTTTTTCAGACCAAAACCTTAGAACGTCAACTGACTCCCTATCGAAAAGTCCAAATTGCACTCTGTTTTCTACGAAGCGAGCAAAACATGTCTTCCCATTACTGCTATCCTTGACAACAAGTATCGGCAACGATGGCGAGATTACTCCCGCCATGGGCCCTACCGCATCATGATCCTGGTTAGAAGAGAACTCGATGCCACCCTGCCTTATCATTTTTACAGCATCATTCCAAGTTGTCGCTAATCCCTCAAAGATCATGGTACCTACGATTGCACCTCGCAATGGGCCACACATCCTTTCCCAATCAATAGGAGGACCTGCATGAAATATTGAATTTTTCTTCATTTTAGGCAGAATATCCCTTGCACGTTTGATATCGACAAGAATGGGTCTGGATAAACGCATCCGATCGAGCGCTTTGTTGTTAGCTTCTTCTATTCGTTCTTTGATTCTTACCGCATCAATCATTGTAATCATTTCCTACGGTAAAGGTCATCTAAAGAAATGTGTCCCAGATATACCAGCTAATGCATCCGAGAGATGTTGAAGTGAGCAGACTATTGCCTCCTTCCCCCCGTTTCTAATAAATGAGATTGACGCTTGCACTTTGGGTCCAATACTACCGCTTTCCAGGTCTCGCAATCCTATTTTTTGTTCGAAATTCGATCCTATACTGACCGTATTTATGAACTCTTGGTTCTCCTTTCCGTAGTTTCGATATATTCCATCTACATTGGTAAGTAATACCAATCTTGAAGCACCTATTGACGTTGCTAATCTTTCGCTGGCAAGGTCCTTATCTATCACCCCATCTACTCCTAAGGTATTCGACTTCTCCTTCATCACCGGTATCCCTCCCCCTCCACATGCAACAACAATAAAATTAGCATCTACTAAAGCACGGATGGCTTCATAATTTATTATTGTGATAGGATTTGGGGACGGAACCAAGAGCTTGTACTTTGTGCCATCAGAGACTACCCTAACCTTTCTAAGCTGTACTATTTCATTTCTCAAGAGGACTTCTGTCATTTCGTCGTCAAATGTTTCTCCTATAGGTTTCGTAGGGTTAAGAAATGCATTGTCATTTGAATCAACAATTACTCTAGTAAGGAGAGTCGTCACATGTTTATTCATGTTCGAGCGGTCTAGCTCGTCTTGCAACGCTTGTTCAATGATATACCCTATAAACCCCTGCGTTTCTGCGATACATACGTATAACGGCAGGGCAGGATAATAATTGTCTGCCAACCTATGCCGTACAAGGGTTGCTCCCACCTGTGGTCCGTTACCATGGGTCAGAACTATTTTGTTTCTGCAGTTATCTCTCTTCATAAAGTCAACGATCTGCCGCACAGCAACCTGTACGTTATGATACTGCTCTTCAAATGTCCCTTTCTCACCAGATCTAATTAGAGCATTTCCACCGATAGCAAAAACGATTAGATCTGATCTCGAATTACTCAAGAGTTACTAAACTAGACATATCTTATTTAAATTTAATGCACAGAACATCTAAGAATATGCATTTATCATAAAATAAGAAGAATAAATTGATTTAGCATTTATCAAGAATTGGTATTCGAACTTGTAA
>JAATVR010000280.1 GCA_014523665.1 Nitrososphaerales archaeon TH526 | reverse complement strand
AAGCAAGATGATAGAGCCACGGGGCTCTATGAGGTATTTTTTTGTGAAATCTTCATGTTTGCAGACAGATCTGAATGAAGCAGTATTATGGTAGCTCTAGGTGTTTTTAACCTTTCTGCAACGATTTTACATTATTTACTCCACTAATCATCTTCTTCTGATTCTTCTATTTTATGATCTCAATGCTAGTTACGGGTCTGTCTGTTTGAGGTCTATGGATTTTGTTACCAAGGCCGTACTTGTTGGAATGGTCCTTTCGTTGGATTCTTCCACGACAAATTATGAAACTGGTTGTTAGGAAAGGTAGGCAATCAGGAAATTTATGGGACTAGCAACTTGGTTGGCTACCTACATTTACTTTTTTGGAACGTCGGCAGCAATAATTGTGACAGTAGTGCTGTCGATAGCGGTGCATTACATAACATAATATAAAAAAATGTGATATATGGAGTTGGAGGGTATCAGACAACCAACCCCGTTGTGAAATTATTCAGTTTTTGGAAAAACTGACGTACTATACGATACTCGACAGTCCTTATTAAGGCCTTTATTTCGTAGATGAAAATATGAAGCTGGCCAGTAATATCAGACGCCACCGACCACCTCCATGTGAGACAGTACACATCCTATCGTAGTGTGAAGAAGATAGTGCGACTTTGCATTTAACGGTTTAATTCTCGCCCTATCCGACAATCTTCTACAACTAGATAATCGACTATTATGTTCAAGTGTCACTATTGCTATGTAGTTATTACGTTCTAAAAGGTCATGTCAAAAGTCCACGCAATGCTTTGTATACATTTGCAAGGTGGGTAGTGTTACCCACCTTCGTTTGGTTTAGGTTCTAATAAGAAGGTAGAAAAAAGGAGTTAGTGTTTTGTTGATTCTCTTAACAAAGCTATGAGACTGCAGAAATGACCATCTCGTGTTCTACGACTGACCCGCAGACTTTCATTCTATGTTCTACTTACTCTCTTCATGACTATCTTATCTCCTTCAATTTTAAATCTAATACCATCTCTTACTTTCCAACCAACTGAATATCTTGGCCAGTTCACGCTGTCAGCAATATAATACAATTCTTGTTCTTCATGGTGTAAGTCCCAGTAATGCTTTGCGCTCAGGTTATCCGTCATCATTTTCATCATCTTAGGCAAGCATGGTTGTGTCTTTGGTAGCTACTTCTATTGCTTCTTCTTCTACTTCATTCGCTTCTGGTTCCAGAGCCAAATATCACACGCAATGTTGTAAGGGGATTGTTAGCTTGTATAGTCATTTTACTCATACTATTGTTTGGGATTTTTCTGCTGCTAACTGCTCCTGTTTCTGCTTCAACCATCGTTACTTCTCACAGTATATTTCTCAAGAAAGTATTCGATAATTTGCTGTTGTAAAGTAACGAAGTATTTACGATGTTCTAAACTGTTATCATTGTAAACAAAAAGTCTTTTAGACTTAGCCAAATAACACATGGGTCTAAGAATTAACTCCATATCTTGTATCGAAGGCCTATACCTCAAAAGTTTTCTCAGGTTGTTATCTGTAGACCAATACATGTTGTCAGTGATATCTTGTTCCTTGCTGCTGCTAGTTTTGAGTTCTCCAATCGTAAGTCTTAGTCTTTCTCGATATTGCCTTTCTTCTGTTGGCATGGTAACATCATTTTTATCATCCGTATCTTCATCCTTTTCATGCAGATAGTCAATCACTTCTTTAGGCTATAAGGTATGCTTCTCTTATTTAGCAATACGTTTGTTGTCATCCTAGGAAAGCTAACCAGTAAGGCGGTCAAATTCTCCCAGTATGAAGACTGCCCCAGGGCTAAGCAAATCCAAGGATTGCTTATACGAACGCTCGCATCTTTCATCCTTTTCCATTTTTGCAATTACTTCCTTCATGTGCTTGCGGTCCCTGAAGTGAAGTAATTCCAGCCAGACTTCCTCATCCTTCTCTGCTGAGATGATACCGGCGATGCTAGCAAAGCCTCCTAACGGTACATCGGTATTGTTGAGCTGAAAAACCTCATGACGCAGACCACCGCTTTCCCTAAAAATATCACTTGCTTCCTCGCAGAGACGTAGCATGGAGTCGTGGTTCCTATTTGGTATTCGATAGACAATGTGTTGGACTACGCTGATACTATCCTTCGGGATTTCTCCTGTATCTAATTTGCTCATGGCCAAAACCAGACGAGTTATGACATATAAATATACTTGGGATCAAATTATAGCTAATTTAAGAAAGTTCGACTTCAGTGCGATGTTGAAGCCCATATCATTCATTTCAGTGAAGTGGTTTACGGCAGCGCATTCTATGTCGCTGCGGAGTCTGGCCAACTTTTTTTGTCATCCCAAAGATAGGTAACGTAATTGATTTTCATCGCTCTAATACTTTATGACCTTAAGTTTATCAAAACTTGTGAATCAGAGAGTACTATATGTCTTAGAAAGCGATTGAAACTGTTCCTGTACATTCGCCTATTATTGCCTGACTGACAATCTTTGTTTACAGGATAAAAGGTCTTGAGGACTTGTCTTTTGTAATCTCCAATAAATCTAACCTCATTAATGCTGCCTTTTTCCCCTTCCCTACCTCTTCAAGGTCTCAACTATATGTATATAATCGCAGTAATAATATGTGCTTATATGTAACCTGGTACTTTCTACATTAAAATGAGGATTGGCTATATCTACGAAGATAACCCTCTGTTCGACCAGAAAATTGAAAACATAACCAGAGATCTAGAATCAGGCTGTAAGAGGATCTTGCAAATGATTTCGAAAAGAAATGCTGCAATTATTGTTGAATATATTGCATCAATGCAAACAGAGATCAATCCTTCAAGTTATTATAAGAGAAATGTGATCAAAATTTTGTGCAAGCTTTCTCAAAGCAATAATGATAAACCGTTTGAACAGATAACGAGGCAAGAGGTAATAACATTTCTTGACCGCCTTAGAAAATCTGAAAAAGATGATCCGTTACACAAGTGGATTGGAACATATAATTTGTATGGGATTTACTTCTTACGTTTCTTTAAATGGTTGTACCACCCTGATATTGAACCAAACAAAAGGCCAAAACCACAAGTTGTAGATAATATCCCCCAGTTAAAACGAAAAGAGCAATCCATATACAAGCCATCAGATCTTTGGTCACAAGAGGATGATCTTTTATTTCTGAAATATTGTCCATCGAAGAGAATGAAATGTTATCATGCTATGTCTAGAGACAGTGGCTGCAGACCACACGAGCTTATTAGGTTAAGAATTAGAGATCTCGTATTCAAGAATGCAGGAGATAAACAATATGCAGAAGTCATACTGATGGGTAAAACAGGCTCGAGGTCTATACCTTTAATTGATTCGCTCCCTTATGTAAAAGATTATTTAGACCATGAACATCCTCACTCAAGTAACCTTGATGCACCATTGTTTGCAGGTACGAGAAAGAGTTTGGGAAGACCAATAGGGCTTTCATATATTCGAATGACATACAGTAACTATAAAAAAGATCTATTTCCAAGATTACTCCAGAGTGCTAATTGCCTTCCCCCTGCGGACGTACAAAGAATTAGAGAACTGTTAAGAAAACCATGGAATCCATATATCAGACGGCATAGTAGTCTAACTCAGAAATCAAAGTATTTAAAAGAGCACATATTACGGCAACATGCAGGTTGGTCGCCGCGTTCGCAGATGCATCTAAAATATGTACATTACTTTGGCAACGAGTCTTCAGAATCAATACTTCAGGAATATGGGATCTTGCCAAAAGATAACCAGGAATTAGACTTGCTGAAACCTAAGCAGTGCCCTAATTGTAACGAACCAAATAGACCAGATCAGAAGTTTTGTGCCAAATGCAGAATGGTATTGACATATGATGCGTATAATGAAACATTGGAGTCGGAAAAACAGAAGCAAGATAGATTGATATCAGTTGAAGAACGATTAAATAACACTGAACAAATGATTAACCAGTTAATTGCAGGCCTAGGGAAAATAACAGATCAACAGCAGCTCAATGTATTAGCCCAGTCAATGTTCTCTTCGGGGATATTGAAAGCAAAACCCTCACTGCAGCCTTAAACCAATTTTATCTCCAATTTGTCAGACTTTTGTGAATGTATGCCTGATTTAGCGGATCATTCTTTGTAGACATAGATGTCCCCAAGCTCAAGAAATCTAGGTCAACAAGAAATTTAACGACCGATTGTAATTTTTTGGTAATTGTAGGGGTATCAAGAATATCATAATCACTTCTTTTTCTGCGGCTAATTAGATCAGGACGCTTGTTATAATAACTCTTGATATACTCATACAAATTACTCAATGGATGTTCTTCATTGCTTTGATCATAGGTGGATATATCTTTGAGCCTGTTTCCTTATCAATATGAGTATAGCCTAAACTATAATTCATATCTGCTGCTCCACCACCAGGAATAAGTAAAACACCAGGAAATGGCCCTTTGCCATCGGCAGGAATAGTAAGTTGGGCGTTAGTCTTTACTCCATTTCCTAAATCTATTACGAGATTCCTATGTTGGAATGTGTTGTTGAGCTAGCGTAAGGTCTTGTTGTTTAAAAAAAGTAGTAGACAAACAAGATAATCCAAGCGTACCTATCAAAAATAATCCAAGAATTAGCGACACACTTTTGATACGAGAGTACAATTGCGACACAAGTAGATGATACTTGTATTTGAGGATTTATTCTTAAATATTGACTATAGACTTCCCCACATCCCAGATTTCTTACATTAATTAGTTATGACATACATTAAACCTCGAGCCATAATAAGAGCGGCCCATGATGATTCTTGAGCCCAATCTTTATGTCAAAAATGGTTCACACTCCCGGAGGATAGGAGAGTACCATGACTATTACGGGAGACTAACAGAAGAACAGATCTGGGGTTTACGCAGCAGTAACAGCTGGTTCTCAACTGCAGTCCTCAATGCAGTGATTAGTTTAGTATGACTTGGGTTAATGGCTACATACCCATTCTGATATTCCATAAGTTCCTTCGCATGTGCCAGCATACCCTTATGCTCTTTGGCAAATGGAACTGGAATCACAAACATATTCTGTTGTAGGAACTGCAATTCATATACACTAGGATAGTTGTGCTTGTAGTAGTCTATCTGCTTGATATAGTCAGAGTCTTCATTTACTTCTTGCTTCAACGTGGATATGAAGGAAGGATTAGCACCATCTACGAATATGCGGCAGGAGTTATCAAAGCGAATGTCATACTTCTGAAGTAACTGCACAGTTATCTTTATCATCTCGTTAAAGTCAGGCCTATGATACTCTTCGGCATGGAGCACATTAACCGTGCCATCAATCAACTCTGTTATGCAGACTCCGAAGTTACTAGAGCCAAATCCAGGGTCAAGCCCAACGCTCTTCTGAGTATATGAGTTTGCAGACATCTTGTTGTCTACAAATCTCTTACCCTTTTGAACTGCTACTTCAATGTCCTTCGTATGGAATACATTGCCGATAAGACCTAAGTACTTTAGATTGTATTCTCTTTCGAATGAAGGTGAGGCTTTGGCCTGCTGTATTTCCTCTTGTGTAAATCCTGTCAAGTCCGTACGTGTAGTCTAGGTAATAAAATAGAATGAAACTAAAGTTAAGGAATGAATACAATGAATACATTGAATACATTTGATGTTACGGCAGGGATCTACTGAGGAGTTGCAATGTCATCTATAGTTACATCCTTGTTTTGAGGCATTAAACCCCATAACTGTTTAACCATTCAGAAGGATAATTCAGCGAAATACCTAGGCCACTATTCTCGTATGCGTCAAAATAGTTCGTTGTACTCCCATTAGATATGGACATGTTTTGACCCTTGGGCAGAAGAGCTGATGATCTCTTCTCATAGCTGGTAATCCTGCTCATCTGGCCTCCTGGATGACCAGTGTGTACTCATCATTTGGCACAGCATCTAACCTTCATCTGCATAGTATTATCCACAGATGAGAGGGGGGTCAGCCAAAATCATTTGTAATGACCATGTCTTCTTTGTAGTAAAACTCCAGACCACCCTCCCTCTTTCTGCGCTCTCATTTAGGTTCTTCCTATTGTTGGTCCTTTGTTACTACATCATTTCGATCTTTATCATCATGCGAATTCACTTTACCATTTGAATCCATACCGTACTCATCATAATTATTACTATCGTCATGTGCATCTCCTTCTCTCTTAGCGGCTTTATCTTTTTATCTGCAACCTTCTGTTTCCCCTCGTTATCTTCAGGATTTAACATAATCCACCTGTCACTCCAAGTCATTTTCTCATTCTCTTCTGATCCTAGTTCTCCTCTGTTTCAGGTACTGGTGGGGAGAGCACCGGACGTTACGCCTACTACTCTCGGATATATTGAGTATCTGATCCACCAGACATGTGTGTATATCACGCACAATTCGGTTTTGGCGATCCTGTTATTGATGTAATCTTAAAATATATAGCTAATGGAACCGCTAATCTAGAGGGACCGAATACTGTAGCTATAACCACGCATGAATCATACATACCTAGGGCGCCTTCATTCGAAGAACTTCAGCATGAACATAACAGCACAGCACAATAATAGATCTAATAGCTTAATCGATTAATTGCACTGTGAGGAAATGCAGCTAAAAAACAATCACGGATGCATTGGTCGGTACAGGCGAAGTATTCCTCAGTCGTTCCAATATCTACGGTTTGATTCGTTACTGTAACGGTATCATTTGATATAATGACATAAACCCCTTTAGGTGGAAATGCACTCATGTCTGTATCTGTAGCACCTTCTGTGCTAATAGTTACCGTTCCGTTATCCGGCAGTGGTTCTGCAGGATCTATTGAAATATCCACTTCCGCTACATTTCCAGTCAAAGTGTCCTTTGTGAGAGGTTGTGCCGATACCTGTATAGGGCTTAGTAAAAATAATCCTAGATAGGAAAATTATTCGAATAGGTTAAAAAGGTGCTCGTGATTCAAGTTCTGAACTATTAAAATCTCTTGTGAATTCCTATACATAGAGTTGCATCCCTAATTGAATTCTATAACTTATTGCAAATAAGTAAACAATATATGTATATTATCATTACCTAAGTCTAAATATTCGTATCTGTATATAATATCTGACTGAATGTCCTCGGAAACATTAAGGACCACGGATATTAAAAGACCATCAGGTATAATCGCTGGTCTAACTGCAGCCTGGGCAATATTTGGATTATTCTTAGCTGTTGATTCTCAACTAAATGTTCCCCCAGGCACTTTCTATAAAATGATTGGAATAGTCTTTGGAGTCAATTCTGACTATGCAATGTATGTAGGCTTTCTTCTATTCATGGTTACAGCAGTAATAATTTCAATAATCTACAACTATGTATCAAAACGCATTAGAATATTTCATATAAGTTCTATGCATAAGGGAATAGGCACAGGCATACTAGCTGGAGTAATAGTATGGGGCGTTCTCTTTCTGCCATTGCATTATTTTGTCATACAACCCGCACTTTCTGATATGGCTAATGGCTTGGCTGCAGGCGATATTCAAGCAGTTACGGACCAACTCCTTGAATTGTCTGATACTATTGTCATAGGTTCACTTGCCTTGCACATGCTGTTTGGGGGAGTTATGGGATTTTGCTCCAGACTAGCTCTGATCTGATCTACTATAATATTACATCAATGGCAGTATACTAGCATTTTTTTTACTTTCATGTGAACATTAACTCGATATAAATGTCAACCAATGAATTACGGCAGATAAGAAGAGCCTTTCAGGGATTGCAGACATTATATCAAATAGATCTTCCGAAAGTAGATTCTGGCCTAATACATGATTTACTTATTCGTGAGTTGAATAAGAAATCTGATGATGTGTCTACATTAGCTCCTTTCTACATAGTTGAAATAAGAACAGTGAAGGGTACTGATCAAGATTAGTTAGGTTAACTAACAGTTAATTTCATTGGCGAAATGTTAGGAGTAAAGTCTGTTCCAATCGAATTTGGTATTGATGGAAAGCGTCGATGGCTTAATATAAAAAATTCAGTCGAGCTTGAAATAGAAGGAGTTAAGGGAATAGATCCCAATAAAGAATCATGTATAGTTAATCCAGCATTTTCTAGTGAATCAGCTCATTGTAAGTAAAGAAACTAGAACTCTAAAGGAGAAAGGATACTACCATGTTTTTGCACCGGTATCTTTATGGTGGGGGCACGACTTTTACTGCTCATCTTTTACATAAGTTACGCAACAGAAGAAAAAATATTGTATTGCGATGTGCCACAAGATCTGAAAGCAGACTGCGTGATTTTGGATATGGGTTGTCTTATCGTAATATTTCAGCAGATCTCCTAAAGAATATCAGACGCCCATTTATAACATTGATTAAGGATAACTATGTACATATCTACATAAGTTAAATGAAAGAAAAATTACTCACGAAATAATACTTGTAGTCCACGACTATAGGGATATTTCCAATAAAATTTTGCCACATATAACTACCTGGAAACTAGTTACAATAAGAAAAACAGTTCAAGATTATCTCAAGGTTAAATATAATCTGAATAGTCTTTTTCTCCATCATCCTTTTTATCCTTATCCAATAGTTTCTAAACATTCTCGAGAAGGTGCATATCTATTTCTAGAATTAGCTTCGAGAAGAATATAGATGTAATAATAAAAGCAAACAAATACTTGAATGAGCATCAAGAGATAAAGTTATTCGGATGCCCAAGTCGCATGTATGTACATTTCTACCTCGGGAGCTTAAAAAAGGATTTCAATAAATACTACTATGGTCAATTCAACAAATCTTTTTCAACTTTATCAGAGATGCTCGCTAAGGTAAAATTCGTTATCGATCTGTCGTCTCTTAAATGGGATGGTGGTGGAACTCGGTACACTTTTTTGGAAGCCATACACAATGGGTGTGCTTTAATATTACATAGATAGTGGCTTGAGGGTAAGGATATACCTCGTAAATATTGTGACTTTAAGGAAAATTACAATTGCTTTGCAGTCGAAAATGAAACGGAATTGGCAGAGTTAATCAGGAAAGACCCCGATCCTGCAAAAATTGTAAAAAATGCACGGAAGCTTATGAAAGGGCACATTGAAGTTGATTGGTCTCAATTACTGCGAGATGACCACACATAAATGGGCCTCATTATCTGTATTTATAAGAACAAGTGTTACTAATAGCTGTGTTAGTCAAATCTGTTATTACAGATATCCTTAGTATTAGTCTTTTTATTTAAGATATTGATGCACTATGATATGCTACATCTCATGGGCCAGAAGCTAAATAAGCAGAGCTTTCTTCTCCCAGAGATCATAAGAGAGATGGTGCAACATTATACTACTGAAATCAAGAGTTCTAACAGGAACACAACCCTTTACTTTTCTAGTTCAAAGGAACTAGAGTCCAATCCTGTAATAGCGGATAAGTCATTTGTAGAAGGATTTAATGGAAGCGAAGTTCTCCTGAGTGTTCACTCATCAGAGGTATTGAGACTTGAGTTAACATAAACATAGACAAATGGGTTGTATTTGCGAATTCCTTTATCTGATTAAAAAACTCTGGAAGTAGTGTCAATCCTTTTTATCATATTTATAGTTTGCAACGAAGCATAAAGATCGAATTTAAGTCAGACCTTACTGGAGAATATCAGTTTGGTAAACCATAAACCATATTCCATAAAGTGCCATAACTCACACTAGTTATGTAATACTATTGTGCAATTACCAGCTTGAGATTCTGTTTTAAAGATATATGATAGTGACTGCTTGTCCGTCTTACCTCTTCAATATCCTGAATCAATAAATACTCGGTTCGTACTAAAATAATTACAAAACTTCTATAATCACCTTCATGAAATGAGTGTAATATTCTCAGAATCTTTCATTACTTGCCTAAAGCCTCAGTTTCTTGACTCCATTGATGATCCTCTCATGATCTGACGGTATTTCCGTAGTTATGTAAATGAGGTGCTTGCCGTCGCTCAATGGTATGGTAATTCTCTTTATTCTTACCAGGTTCTTGACTAAAGAGTCAAAAACGGGCTTATTTGCAAGAATATCCAAGGTAACAATCCCTTTATTAGAAGATTGAAGACGTGTGGCTGCTGCTAATTGTTTTTTGTAATAGGCTGTAGGTTCTTCAAGCATATCATTCAATTCAAGAAATCTACGTTTTAGCTCATGAAATTAAGGTTCTAAAATGTTGAATATAATAAAGAATACACTTCTCTAAAATATACCATCGTTAGTCATTAGTTCCAATATTGGTTGTATTTTTATGGAGAGAACTGATACCATTAAAAGTTGTGACAACCGTGCTCATGTATATAAAAACTATGGAGCAGTGCAAGGAAGAAGCCAGAAAAAATACGCGATTATTATCAAAAGAATTATTAGAGAACAGAGAGGTTCATGGACACGAGTATTAGATACAGTAGATCATGACGAATTAGTCTATAAACTAACTTTGAAATATCTTAGGCAACGAGGATATGATATCTGAAACTACAAAACTCCAAGAGTGGTTTCATAAATTATCTTTTGATAATTCCCCATCATGATGAAAACAGGAAAAATCTCTACAATGATAACAATATCCGCATCGCCGACAGGACGAAATTCAGAAGAGCAGTTAAAGCATTTCACTTTTTAATTATTTCATATCAATAACCCGGCTTATCTTATTTGACCCTTCTTCTGCTTCCACTTTTTGTCTTTGGTACTTAAGTGATATGCCTTTTAGCTATAGGTCTAACTTTAACTAGTTTTCTAAATTTTGGTTTTGTTACGGGAGCTGTTTTTATTCTCTTAATGTCATTTTGAATTCGTACCACTTGTTTTTGTAGCTGACGAAGTTGAGATTGAATCTGTTTTATTGATTGAAATTGTGACTGGCCAGTTCCTCTTGCTCTTGTTATTAGCTTGGCCTGCCTCTGCATCTGCAAGGATTGAATCATTATATTTATTTTATTGATCTGATTTCCATTCTTCCCGACCTGCTTTGAAATGTCTGATAAATAAGAAGTTATGCGCCTTCGCTTCTGCTTCTTCTTTTTACTAACTCTAGATTCTTCTTGGACTTGTTCAATTCCAGTGTTCTGCTCTTGAAGTTTTTCTTCTTGGGGTACTATAACTGGTACTTCTAGTATCGAAATCTGTTTACCTGTCACATCAATTGAAGTAGTGAATTGGTCCTTCTTCCCTTTCCTCTGGCTGAATATCCATCTCTTTAGTCGTAATGGGTGTCGGGGTCCGATCGAAGGAGCAGCTTCATCTTTTGAATCAAGCTGATGATAAAGCTACGTTCAGCTCCGCAAAATCCCGAGTAAACGAAGGTGAACGTCAAAATTGCAGAACCAATGCTTGCCTCAAAAGCGACTTCAATGGCTAGCCACATCCCCGATATAAAATCGGTAGAAATTCTGAAGATTGCTGCTAGGAGCAAAGATGTGACGGTTCGAGTTGCAGCAGCTGCAGGAAGTCGAAATCTTAAGATTCCATCTGTCAGAGAGGTACTAGACTTATTAAAGGATGATGAGGATGAAGGAGTGCGCAGCATAGCTAGGAAATCGATTGAATTAGGATACGGACACATTGGCCAAGAGTCGTAAAATCTATTTGTGATCCGCTTGATGGTTCAAATGTGTTTTTATTCTGCAAAATCATTCTATTCCTACTCCGTTTCCAAGAATTGATGATGCATTCGGATGGTCCAAGCACAAGCAAGATGTATTATTGACAGTATGATCCGCTGCAACACGTGATTTGGGTAAGTGTTACTGAAAGAGTAAATAAAAATCCCTCTTTTTTTAACGTTTCCATTGATAATATCATTAAAATGATATACTGAAAGTTCTAGATGCGGAAAACCAAGATATAAGCAGATCTATATCATGGGTTTGTTTGATACTCCCATACTGCGTGGAGCTATTAGCTCAAGTTTGTAGTTATAAAATGTTCGTACTAGTTAAACAATATCACTTTTAATTGTCGGTTGACTATTTGGAGTATCCTAGCCAGCTCTAGCTAACTTAAGCTATCCATATTCTTACTCCCAAAATATGTGCCCTAATGTTTCATTCTTTACATCCAATGCTGTCTCGATTCCCATCGAAATTATAGTATTCTTTTTAAGTTTTAGAAATAAATAATTATTATTTGTACTTCTAATTCGGCTATCCCAAGCTCAGAAAGGTAGTAGCATTATCAATTGTATTAACTAACTATGTCTGGTCTCTCCCACCCCCTGTATTGTTGTTCTCCGATAAATTCTAACCATGATTCTACATTAGATTTATACTCTGGAACTTGAACATTTATAATGAAGATGAAACCGGGGCACTTCTCTTTAAGTCTCAAGAAGCAAGAATGTGGTGAGTGCCATGAAAAATTCCACAAATACAACGAATTGGTCGATCACGGTGCTGTCTTACGGTGCCATAATTGTGGTCAGGAATTCGTCAAGGAAAGTGATAGATATCATCACCTTCAGGAGGAGAAGGCAAGGAAGCTAGATTCTCGCAGGCATAAATAGCCCTTTTGCCGCTGTGCATCTATCTAATGAAGGTATGAAATGTGGGACCGTGGTATTGCAGGGTATACGAAGTTAGTGATGCGATATGAAATCAGCAACGAACAAGAATAGGACAAGACAATATTATAGATTCACTTACTGCCCACAATAAGAATGGTTTCATTTTCAAATCTGATCTTTCCAGTAGTATCGTCAACATACTTTTCTGCAGCTTTACTTATTACTTTCAATATTTCTTTTCTTCTTTCATTTGTTTGACCTGCTATCAACTTTTGAAGAGCAGGACCACCATGCTCAACCGTAAAGGTTGTAAAATCATCAGGTGAATCAAAATCAAAAATCACATTCATCCTTTCGATGGCAGGTTCTCTGAATCCTGATGCAATATACAAATTCCTTATAGTATTTTCGTCGGAGAGGGTAAACGGTCCAGGGGCTTCCGGCGGAGGTGGAGGACTATTTGTTTCTTTAAGTATGGAGCTAATGGGTACGAAAAGGAAAGGAACTTTGTCTGGAGAAGACCAGACTGCTGCTGCGAAATGACCACCACTAACTAATGAATTGTTAATATTAGATAAACCTGCCTTAGGGTCTGGGAATAACATCAAACCCCATCTGCATAGCGCTGCATCAAACATTGAGAGTGGTAAGTCAATTATTT
>JAATVR010000279.1 GCA_014523665.1 Nitrososphaerales archaeon TH526 | reverse complement strand
TGATTTGATTTTTATTGCAGTGTTGAGCAAGTGTGTTAGAGGCCAGAGATTCTAACCATTTCAAACGCAACAGATGAGATAAGCAATGAGTGTTCCCGCATTTTCAACTTTCTTTTCCTTTATCAGATCTTTCAACTGGGAAACGGCTATAGCCTCAATATCAGTGATTTCCTCTATGGGTTCGTGTTTTGGCCTCTCTTTAGTGAGGTAAGCTGCCTTAAAGAGGTGAACGATCTGCCTAGATTTGCTTACTGAAGGGTGGTAACTATATACGTGATCTAATGTCTTTGCAAGGTATCCTGTTTCTTCTAACAACTCTCGTTTTGCCGTCGTCATCATATTCTCTCCAGGCTCTATATGCCCAGCTGGAAATTCTAGCAGAATCTTTTGTAGAGGATATCTGAATTGTTTGATCATGACCACCGTGTTATTATCAAGAAAGGGTACAATTATGACAACGTCGGGAGACTTGTACCAGGTATACTCTATCGTGTTTCCACTACTCGATACTTGAACCTTGTCCTGGTATAGCGTGATCCATCGATTTTCATAGATTCGATTATTTTCGAGCGTTTTCCAGTTATTTGAAATATTCAAGCCTACACTTGTTCGCCCTTAACATGTTTATATATATCACTAAAAGTTAGTCACTGGAAATTCCCTCATTTACGGGATCCTCATAGGGTGAGAAGAGAATGGGATTTGATTAACAATTAACAAGTGGTTTTAGACTAGACGTGGATAATAACAGATTGTTGTTGATACCTCGACTGGGTTAATCGCGTAACCTCATCAGGCCTATTCCGATCTCCACGCAATTATGCCACATCATACCCATTCTCAAAAGATTCAGCATTATCAATCTGTCGCTGAATCTTATTTATAGATACTGCTAATATTTCGTTTTATTTGTTTATCAGTACTTTTGAATATGCTTCAATGAATCTTTTTGCGTACATGTTAGCGTTCTTCTCCGACCCTCGGTGCACTCCGCCTCTAGATCTCAGATGATGATAAAACTCATGCAATACAACAAAAGGATTATAAAAAATGTCTGAATTCAGGGCGTAAATCCTGTTTTCATTTTGAACATATACTGCGTAAACGGTTTTCCGTTTTCCCTTGATAGTGCCTACGACTATTTCGGGAGCACGTATATTGTATAAATCACTCAAATCTGATAGTGCTTGCTCAGTGTCTCTGTTAAGAATCTTATATACAATTTTGGCCATACTCTCTTCGTCTAACAAGGCATCCGAGGAAGAAGTGTCAGACATCTTATTAATGCTATACGATTGTGTCAGTATTCTATTATGCTTTTGTATTTGAAGAGATGATTGCAGAAGTTATCAATCACTCGTAGCGGTTAATAGCATTCATCAAAAATGAAAATTAAGGAAGTAAGCCCGGTTCCTGATGCCATAACTAGTACTCTCCCCCCACCAACACGACTCCGGCCAACCGACAAGTCATTACTATAAACTTTGAAGCAATTGCGGTAAGATATGCTTAAAAAACTAGAATCTATCTCAAGATTAGATATGTGGGCAATTAAAATTTAGGTTAATACCAACCTAATTAATCGCATGTTTATTGCTCTAGTTTAACCATCACTATAGGGAAATGCAATAACATTCTCTTGTTACTATAGAGAGGTTCTAATCTAGTATTGAAGAGCAGGAACAATGATTTCAGAACTATTACTTAATCAGGTTAATTGTTACTTCAAAAGGAGGAACTTTTTAGATAGCTGAGATAGTTTGCCTATTAAATTTTCAACGTATTTGGCATTGTAGTAGATGTTTTCATATGCAATGTCGTATTCAACCTAATTGATGAATTCAAAAACCGTAGTAAGGGTGGAAGTGGGTAGAGAAATCAATCCATACTGGCAGTTTCAGTGTTGACAAAAGAGAATTAGCTGATAAAGTTGTAACCAAAGTGGACAGCACAATTATTTCTATATCGTAATGTTCCAGCCGGCTAGATCGTAGCTCAGAAAAAATGAACAGGTAAGGATGAAAACAAAAATAGCAACGAACAAGAGACATTTACATCACGCCTTTTATTAAGCAGGACGTGAACAAACATCTCATAATAGGATTCTTTGTGTTCTCGGCTTCCTTTATGCTCATCCCAACTATCTTTGCTATATCTTATGCACAGACTGACATCAATGGCAACAAATTAACAGGCGCAACTTCTAATTCGACTAATGGCACGTTTGCATCAGCATTAGATCTGTAGTGGTACCTGACAGTGTTGGAGGCTATGGTGTATATGAAGAGCATGCACCTAATACTTTTTCGCCAGGAGAAGATATTGTGCTGTACGTAGAACCAGTTGGATTTTCCCATGAACCTGTGGGAGCAACCTCGCAAGATAATGGAACTTTGTACTTGATGAACTTTACGGCGGATGTTGTAATTTCAGACCCTGAGGGGAAAGTCCTTGCAGGATTTGAAGATCTTCCAATTTCTCAGATTGTTTCCCACCATCAAAATAAGGAAATAAACCTAATAATTACCCTCTCTCAATCTAACCCATTTCCACAGGGCGACTATAAGCTCTTATACACGATACATGATGAACCGTCTGGGAATACCTTTGAACTTACCAAAGATGTGAAAATCAGTTCTGAGAATGAGTAATTAGATCTAGCTGCTTTCGCAGCTTCAGCTGTTGGCGGAGCAGTTGCATCATCAGCAGACAGTGGTGGGTCTGCAGCCATTGCAGGTTAGAGATTGGAATAGGCTTAACTGGGACGGAAGTAGAAACTAGTAGCTACGAGGACAATGGACAGAACTAGAGTCGATGCTACCAAAGACTCAATCCATGTTTTGTTCTATTACTGTTTTGTAAATTGACCAATTGCTAACCGGATCACCTGTTAGATATTGCAGTATGGACTAGGGTGACCAGCCAATTCGTTTCCCAATAATTCAGGGATTATAGTTATTTGTGAGGCGCAGGCTACACTCTTTCATTGTTTACATTCCGCAAGTCTTCTGAGCCCGGTCTTGTTGTCGAATAACTTGTTACGCACACGTGTGCAATCCAAGTTTCTAAGAATGGATTAAAAGAATGAACTTGAGGGTTCATATCGAATCGCACAGCTGTATGTGAGCCTTCATGGGTTCCGATAATTCGAATAGGTCATCTTGTGGTTCACTTATACAATGATCGATCTTCCAATCAAGTTTTGGTGATTCCTAATCTTATCTATTGGTTTACGGTTGGTCAGGAGTAAACTTGGTACAATTGAGTCATTTGAAG
>JAATVR010000021.1 GCA_014523665.1 Nitrososphaerales archaeon TH526 | reverse complement strand
TTTATGGTCTGAAGAAGCAGGGTATATATTAGGATGTAACCCTATAATGGGTATTAGTGGATATTAATGTCAATAATTACCGAATATTTATTAGAAGAAGCAACTAGCAGAAATGAAGTTCTTATCAAAAGCAAAAAAAGAGATCGTTTGTGCTCTAATTAATTGTGACTGCCGTGGTAGCATAGAGTTCAGGCGTGAATTCGAAGCATTTCTTTGCGATAGCCATCTCATGTGGGTGATTAGAAAGAGTTGGAACAATTATGAATAGCAAGAATCTCAAAAATAATTCCGATATGATTCATTAGAATCATACCAAAAACATGTTTTACGGATGCAAAAGAGTGAAGCAAACATTGATTCATTGGAAGACTATTATACGTCCCATAGAGCTCCCGCGATTATAAATCATAAATTAAAAATCGGAAATAAATTAATTAATTATTATATACTTTATTGAGCATATTCTAGAATGCGGGATAGTGAATCAAATCCTATTTCATTAGGAAGCTATTATGCATTTCACAGAGCTTCTGCTGTTTTAAGTCAGAACAGAGACAGAGAAATTGGTAAAGTATTTGCAGAACATAAAGATAAACTACTCATAGTAGATGGCGAAATAAGAAAAGAACATGTATACTCAATCCCTGAATCAGAAGTAGATCTGTATGGCGATAAAAAAGTCTATCTTAATATATCAGAAAATTCTCTGAAAGAATTTGAAATTATAACATAATCATAGTACCGTTGCTCACGTCCGTGATTCATCTCTATGTAGTTTTTCTTCTAATGCATTACTCTTTTGATTTAGTTGTTGATTCAGGTTCGATATGATTTGCTTCTTTTGTTCAATCTCTGTTTTATACCAATTTAATGACTTTTCTAATTGTGTTATACTAGAGCATTGTGTTGCTACTTCATCTCCTAGTCGTTTCTTCCTAGATTGGAGTTCTAATACATCACTGCTGAGCTGTTGACATTTCTTTTCCAAACTCGGCAAATCATCTTCAGTATATCTGAGATACTTTAAGATGTGTTTTTCATTTAGCATCCTATTCTGTTTCAATAGTTTAAATAATTTCATAAATGATGATAGATCATTTTTAATCTCAAGAAATACAAATGCAAGATCATAAAGCTCTTTTAAAGCCCAATATTCCTGCTGCAATTCTATTACTTCGCTGAACGGCATGTCTAAACCTATAGCTACGTCGATCGGGCGCTTTCCACTTTCAAACAGCCATAAAGCTTTTGTCGCTTTTGACTTGTTACTTATGTTAGTATCATCACCATCATTAGCTTGACCATCAATTCTTCGAATGATTTTTCCTATATCACTAAAAGATCCACACAATATCTACTAATGTCTAAACTTCCGCTCAAACTTTCGTCTCAAAGCTATGATAATCAAACCAAATGTGACGGCACCACCAACAATTTTGAAAGCAACATCTAATAATCCCACGTTCAATTCGGTTCCAAAAGAGAGACTGGGCAAAAAGTTAGTAAGACCCCGTTCCAAAGCTATCTCGATATTGGTTTTGTTATCCATTTCTGGGATGGTAATAATCTGTGGAATCGTCATATCCCGTATCGAAAAATCTGTTGCCGGATTGGGCTGAGTCAACCATAGAAGAGTTGAAAATAATACGATTCCAACTCCAAATAACGCTGGTCTAGAGAATGACTGGCCATATCTTGAAAGATGATAATATAAACCGGTCAATGATAAGTTTCGAATAACCCGATTGTTTCGTCTGATCTGGGACTCCCCATCTTTGGTATCTTGTCTGTACAGTCGATTAATTTCCATTTCTCGAATGAAGAACTCGCCGGCTTCACTATATCTCATTCTAAATTCATAATTTTCTCTAAGATTTCTGTAAACTGTAAGAATATCTCCAAGTTGAATATCTATTGTAACATTCTCTATCTCTTTTTTGGGGTCAGTCTTCAGCAAATTCTCTATCTCTTCTTTTTCAGTTAGTTGATTCTCTAATTCTCTCTCTTGGCGTATTTTGAATTTATCTCCCTACACTACGTCTTCTCCAAATCTTACTCTTGTTATGTCTGTATTCACAAATGATACTTCTGATAAGTTGTCGTTCAGAAAAGTAATGTGTTCTGGATCGTCGAACTGAACATTGTGGAAGTCCAAGTGGGGATGAGCTTTTTCTACAGTTGATTTAATCTCCGAGAAATCAGCATTTTCTACAAACTGAGTTTTGTAAAAGTCTGCTTCTTTAAACTGAGCTTGGGTAAATACAGCTTCTTTAACGTAAGCCCCAGAGAAATTAGCCTCGTCATTAAATTTAGCTCCAGAGAAATTAGCCTCGTCATTAAATTTAGCTCCAGAGAAACCAGCTCTTTTAGTAAATTTAGCTCCAGAGAAACCAGCTCTTTTAGTAAATTGAGCTCCAGTGAAATCAACATATTCAGTAAATTTAGCTCCAGAGAAGTCAAGCATATTCAGTAAATTGAGCTCCAGTGAAATTAGCTCTTTTAGTAAATTTAGCTCCAGAGAAGTCAGCATATTCAGTAAATTTAGCTCCAGAGAAGTCAGCATATTCAGTAAATTTAGCTCCAGTGAAACCAGCTACTACAGTAAATTTAGCTCCAGAGAAATTAGCTTTTTTAGTAAATCGAGCTAAATAGAAATCAGCTCTTTTAGTAAATTGAGCTCCAGAGAAACTAGCATATTCAGTAAATTGAGCTCCAGAGAAACTAGCATATTCAGTAAATTTAGCTCCAAAGAAATCAGCTTCTTTTGTAAATTTAGCTCCAAAGAAATCAGCTTCTTTTGTAAATTTAGCTCCAGAGAAATTAGCCAACCCCATAAATACTGCATCGGAGAAATTGACTGACTTATCAAAATGCAAATCTACAAATGAGAAATCTGGTAGACGATATCCGATGCAAATCAGCGGTTCTGATCTAGCTAGCTTTTCAGAATATTTTCTTTTCAAGTTCTGCTTATTGGCTTCTTTATTTTTGGAATCTGTGAGATAATTCTCGTCATGAAATATACATAGACCGCTGTCTAAGATATTTCCTGTCTCGGGACATGTATACTCAACGTATTCTGCAGTTTTTTCATCACGATATTTGATATCAGATTCGAATCTACAACGGGCCACTAATGCGTCAAGTCGCTATATGTCTTCTACATTTAAACGAAATTCGCCATTTCTCATCCACTCAATGTTTAGTCATTTAGTAATATTATATTAGATACAGAATAGTTTCAATTGTAATAACTAAGTACAATAAAGAAATACTCTACTGCAAAGGGAAAGGTACCAGGCGCGATCATAATAGCAGATCCAAAATATTGGTATATCTCAGATAATCTTAAAGGGAAGGATAGGAGTCAAGAGTAAGCTGGTGGTAGTTAATTTAAGCTAGAGTCCAACATAAAATAAGTCTTACAGATTTTAAGAAATCTGGCGTGATTATATATACGATAATACTTGATAAGTTTGCTTTTATGAAAACGCATTAAGAATCTTGAAAATTTACGAGAGAATAAGAGAGATTGGTTAAGTAGGAACCAAACGGTAATCTTTATGGGAATCCAAATAAAGAAACGGATCTTTTTAATAATTTGTTGTCTAAGCAGCGGACTCACCATTTCGATTTTTTCCTTCTCAGAGGTCAACACCTTGTCTGGAGAGGAATCAAGGTTTTTCATCTAATGAGTTGGACTAGAATATTATTATATTCATGTTCGCTTTAAACATATAATATTGGTAGGATATATGACATATCATCAAGGAGGAGAAGATATGTGGAAGAGCGGGGCAAACTATGATTCCTATGTAGGTAGGTGGAGTAGGCTCGTTGCCTGTCAGTTTGTACCCTGGCTCAATGTCTCAGCTGGCGCTCAATAGTTAGACATTGGATGTGGGACGGGAAACCTTAGCCAAACTATCCTTGACATGGCATCTCCGCATGCAGTGCTGGGAATTGACTCTTCAGAAAGATATATTCAGTTTGCTCACAAGCAGATCAAAGACCCACGTGTAACATTTCGCGTGGGAGATGCGCAAGAAGTTCCAGTTGAATCTGCTTCATATGATGCAGCTGTCTCTGGACTAGTGCTCAATTTTGTTCCTCAACCAAGCCAAGCACTAAAGGAGATGATAAGAGCTGTGTATGTAGGTGGAACTGTTACAGCATATGTGTGGGATTACGCAGGTCAGATGCAGCTTATGCGATACTTCTGGAATACTGCTGTGGAGCTTGATAGGACAACAGCATTCACTTTAGATGAAGGACAACGTTTCCCTATCTGTCAACCAGAGCCGCTCAGGCGACTGTTTCAGATTGCTGCTCAGTTAGAAAAGGTGGAGATTCGCTCGATCGATGTTGTCACCACTTTCCGCAATTTCGAAGATTACTGGTCCCCATTTCTGGGTGGCCAAGGTCCCGCTCCCAGTTATGCTGTTTCGCTTTCTGAGGAAAAAAGAGTTGCCTTGAGAGAACATATTCGGCTAACACTACCCATTTCATCAGATGGTTCAATTCAACTCATGGCTCGTGCTTGGTCTGTGCGTGGAGTGCGTAAGGACTAGAGTTGATAGTGTTAAAGTCTTTTAATGTGGGAGAGTGGAATTATTAAGTTAATTCTTCCTGCTGCTGTTATCATAATAGGTTCAGGCATAGCGTACTATTTTCTTTATTAATACAATTACAACGAGGCTAAGGATACTATGTCCTTGGTTATGCCTTCATACAATGGAGATTATTGGCCAGTGTATGCACAGTCAATACAAGACCAATTACAAATGCAAGAGAACAAACAAGTTTAGCTGAGCAGGGAAAAGACAATAGCTTTTTTTGTGTTTTGGTTATTATCCAGATCCAGATACAGACATGGCCGACTCTTGACAATCCAACTACAGGGACCGCAAGTTTTGGTGTTGATGTGAAATATCATCTCGCGGTTGAGTTATAGCTAGTATAACTGGAGCCATCATGGTATCATTAGTTCAACTCCTTTGACTTTTGCAGTCAATGTTATATACAATAAGTATTGATATTTGAGCAAAATTGGAATATGAGATGAATGTCGGTGGCACTCACATATCCTCCGTTACAAAGTCACCGTGTGAAAAGAAATATCATTATTAGTCCAATTAGTCTCCCTAATTGAAGGTGGATAATGAAATTGATAGGATATAATTCAGCTTCTGCGAAGCTTTTATTCCCGTTTTCACGAATGAAAAAACGTTCTCAATTATAGGGTAAACTTCCACTGGAACCTATTTATGTAGCAGAACTAGACCCTCAGTGTCATTAGGATAGCAAATAAACTGACCTTCCTTGGGAACTTTGACTCCTACAATCGCGTCCTTACAACTTGGCAAACCTGATAGTAAACGTACATTTGTTTGTTGTCCTTATTCAGACCTATTGGCATGTTCCACATTTGGGGGTGGAAATTGTTGTTACAATTCGGACATTCCATAGAAGTACTTACGCGAAAATCACATATATAATATGTGGAAGCAAGGTATATCAATAATACTAGACATGGGGTATAACAGGAAAGTGTATAGGTCGATTTCTTTATTCATTATGTTGTTTGTGTATTTAATGACAGTTATTACTGCTAAAAATAATATCTTTGATAATGTATTAAATAGCCCATTTCAAAAAGTGTTAGCACACGTATCAAATGAATATGGTAATATCACAGTTCAAACTGGCTGGGATCAAGAACCACCATTGGTAGATGAAATAAATGACATCGTTGTAGGTGTAACTAGAGAGTCTAACCTTGGAAATAGTAGTGCTATACCAGTAAGAAATGCTTTAGCCGATATGAATATCCTAGTAAAATACGGAGGCGTGACAAAATCTCTTGATTTTGTCCCTTCGCAAACACAAGAAGGATGGTATGAAGCAAAAATTCTCCCAACAAGAATTGGCTCTTATAATCTAGTGCTAAACGGTACGATTCAAAACCAACCAATAAGTGATGAGGTACAGGTTGAAGATGTCGAAAGTAAACAAAAGATATCATTTCCAGAAACTATCAGTGGTAGTGGTAGTGGTTCTAGTAATGATGCTGCCAATACCAATCTCCTTAATGGTCAAATATCTAATATTCTTAACCAGATCACAAATGATATAAACAATATTAGAGATGATATTGGAACCTTAGCTGAAAGCAATTCAAATATACAAGAAGGGATTCAAAATGTTAAAGACATCGCAGATAGATCGTATATGCTAGCTATAACTGCCATTGGTGTAGGTGCAGCTGGAATACTTATAGCAGCCGCAGCCCTAGTTCGAACTCGTTGATATTCTGTCAGCACTAATATATGTATGACATGACATTAATCTAATAATGCAGTGATAGTATTATGATGATATTAGTTCTTTTTTCTACTCCTCGATTTATTAATGAAATCAATTCTTTTATATTTGTAGTAGTAAATAATCATCTGAAAATATCCTATGTCGTCCCGTTACAACAAAATTCAATCAGTATTCGATAATTGTCTTTCGTCATTTCTTGTACATCTTCTGCAATGCAAAGCAGATCAGGTGAGGAAAATTTTGTGTTACCAATACGATAGCATAAAGCCCAATGGTTTTGTATATTAGAAGATGTTAAACAATGCGAATATGATAAGGCCAAGAATAAATCCATATACTATATGTCCTTCCAAACTTGCAACAACTGGCCATTTTCCTAATGGATGATTCCAAGGAGATAGTCCTGTTATTGGCTTATGTATCGGTATCAATGTGACAATCCAAACTATAAAGCCATATAATATCCCTAGTAAAAGTAATGATTCAATATCATTAATAAAAGATGGAAAAAGGGAAATAATAATGAATGGAAAAGCAATTCCTACAAGAGTACCGTTTAGGAAGTGAAATAAAAAGATCCCTTTGATATGGATTGTCTCCTTTTCGTCATTTGAAATGCTAAACAGTTTTCTTGTTATTACTTGGTTTTCATGCCATTCAAAGACACCATATAGATGCCACTTCCTCCAAGACGGAATCTCAGTTAATGTCATCACGACTGTTGACACTAGACCACCAATCAAACCATAGATTACTAACATATCCATCTCAAACTGTTCACATATAGACTGAGATATGCAGCCAAATCTCACAAGGATTTATCGTCTTATTGTATCTTATAACTATTAGTAACTTTTCTCGATTCAGTTCCATATCTATCGTAAATGCTAGATGATCATCGAAGCTTATTAAAGTTGTCACTATAGAATTCAGGTTAGCACTATAGAATAGTGTATCATTATTACATAAACAATAATTTCAAAGTTATACGAAGTCAGATCGTCATAATTACATGATGGGGCTATGATTGGTAGTAGATTAAAGGTATATCATTAAAAAAATATGGATACCTATTTGTCTAGTTATTTGCAATTGAATGTGATAGTAATTATAGGATAGCGTTATAATATAGTTCTGATAATTATCAAATGTGGCGCCAACCGAGGAAAAATCAAGGATTATTTCTAAAGAACAATTAAAAGAGAAACTCACATCAGAACAATTTGAAGTATGTATCAATAAAGGTACTGAGCAACCTTTTACTGGTAGATATTATGATTTTGATGAGGATGCAATCTACAAGTGTGTCTGCTGTGGAAACGACTTGTTTAGTTCAGACACAAAATTTGATTCAGGTACTGGATGGCCCAGCTTCTGGGCGCCTATTAAAGATGAAAATATCAAAGAACAAACTGACGACAGTTTTTTTTATGAGACGTGTGGAGGTTATGTGCAATAGATGTGGATCTCATTTAGGACATGTTTTTGATGACGGTCCTAAACCTACCGGTTTACGATATTGCATCAACTCTGCCTCACTCCAACATGAAAAGAGATAGAACATCGTACACTGTCTTATTTATTATGGAACGGAGCTCTAAAATAGAAATGCAAATACAAACTCACGTCTACCTAGTGTCCTCCCAAATACTTTGTTATGCATAGGGTAACAAATGACAAGTATCATCCCTTATCGAAGAGACAATTAAGGTAGTCAAAGGCCAAAAGAAGGTATTTTAGTTAGCTATCTTCGTGCGAATTTATACTCCTCCTCATACCGACAGTAATCTGACCATTTATAATTTCTATACAGAATATGCACCACCAGTTAAATTCTATTATTGCATATGCTGTTTGGGGGAGTGATGGGATTTTGTTCCAGACTAGCTACAATATAATAATTAATTGTTGTTGAATTCCTAATATCAATGACAGTCTACATGGAACCTTTTTTTCTTTCGTGTTAAAACTATCTCTAAATATAATGTCTATCAATTAATTACAACAAATAAGAAGGATCTTTGAAGGATTGCAGACTCTATCAGACGCTTATTCCGAAAGTAGAGCCTGTTCTAATACATGATTTACTTGTTCGTGAGTTAGATGAAACATCTAAGTATATGACTTCGTTACCCTATTCTATATGTCAGAGGAAAAAGAGGAAGTCTCTATTGCGACCGAGAGGGAGGAAAGAGAGGGTGGTGGACCTACCTCAATAGATGTAATTGATAATCAGATTTCGATAGGAAACGCATCCTTTGCAGAACCACAAGGAGAAAAAGTACAAGACCAGAACAGAGGAATAGAACGTGTACAAGAGGAATCTAGAAGTAGCAAAAGAAAACAAAAGAGGCGAATAACTTCATATTTATCAAACATATCAAAGCAGGTAGACAAGCATGGAAATAAGATTAATAAAATTATAATGATGCTTCAATCCTTACAGAAGCAGAAGCAGACCAAGTCGACAACAGGTTCAGGAGTGGGCCAGTCACAATACCAATCCATACAACAAACTAAATCCCAAATAAGTCAGCTGCAAAAACAGGTGGCACGGATTCAAAATGACATTAGAAGTATAAGAACAGTCCCTATAACAAGAATACAGACAAAAACAAAAACAAAAACAAAGTTTAGAAAACTATCTCCTTCCACTATCGCTGCTGTTAAACCTAAATCTAAAAGAAGCAAGTCGCTTAAGAGTACCAAAGCCAAAAAAAGAAGAAGAAGTAGAAGTAGAATGTGATAGATATGCTGTTTGGTGTGCTATGATAGTACACTATAGTTTCTTGATTTCTGAGGTAATTTCTGAGGGGAACCAAAGATTTTCTAAAATAGATATGCAAGATAGGACTGTCGATTCGCTGTTTGAACATATTACAAATCCTTCATTTGATTAAATATTAATTAGATTGTTTTCTTAACCATTTTGAATTGCACAAGTCGATCCGGCTTACATTCTAGTGAGATTGGGCCAATTTAACTTGCCTGTCATTTATCTTAACTAACTTGTTCTATGATCCATTCGATAAACTTGCTAATTCCCACTTCGTCTGCTTGCTTCAGGAAATCGGGATCTTTTAACTTCCACTTATTTTCTGGAATTGAATCAAAGAATTCTTGCATGCAAAGTATGAATCTAAAACGTAAGTTCCTTGGATTCTCATCTATCCCATATTTTCGAAGGATATTACTTATTATTCCAAATGCTGTATCATAATCTCGCTTGAATGGAACGGTCTGGAATATTTCATTTAATATAGATGTAATATGAACTAAATCTTCCTTCAATGTAATACTCATGCTAATTTTCAATCCATTTCTATTGTATGCTAACTTATACGCTTTGTTTACATAGCTATTAGATCGTCATATTGATAGCCTAATTAGCTAGTAATTCCAGATAAACTTGCTAAATGAATTACATATCCTGCTGAACGCCATGTCAATAGCCTTCTACTTTATCCTGTTTTCTACGTGTAATTGTTTGAACTTCGTACAGCTTCCTCTAAATGCCTTTGACTTTGATACGTACCAAGGAGTAAAGATATTAACATGGGAAATTGAAAAAGATCGAAGATCGAAATTTTTGCCTATATTCTCGGTTTATAAAATTTAGTTCTCATTTCATATCATAATATTCACTAGGTAGACGCATATTAATCAAGATAAATACATATGAACATTGTAGAAGATAATTACCGTAGCTATATTCGTATATTTGATATATCTTATCTCTTTTCTATTGATTAAATGAATACAAGTATACCTGTAATTTTGGCTGTAGTAATAATTACAGCATTAGCAGGAGTTAATATATCCTTAGAACAAGTCTTTGCGTCCTCTTCTGCATCAGCAGCGGCAAGTGGTGGATCAGCAGCGGCAGCGGCAGCGGCAGGTGACAGTTCGGCAGCGGCAGCATCATCATCGGATAATGACGATAATGATCACCATCACGATGACTGTGACTATGATGATCACGATGACTGTGACCACGATGATGATGATTAAGGAGTAATCATCTCTACCTAATCTTTCTTGCATGATTTACAATAAGTTGATGATGATAGTTTTAAAATGTGATTTGGGAGGAGAGGAGATAGTATGAAGACAATCAAAATGAAACCATTGCGTGTAAACAATTCAGCCAGTGGTTGTATGAATGTGTTCTATAGTTATACAATACCAAGTTTCTCGCTGTTGTTACTAGTGTCATTTTTATCCTTGTCATTAGTATCTACTCAGAGTGCTGCTATTGCCGCAGTAGACATAGACACATCTGGGGATGGCAGAGCAGCTGCTTATGACGGTGAAGAAGGGATTGCAACTAATGGTGATAGCTTTTGCAGCATAACAAACGATATTGCAGGAGGAAAGTTTTCATCATTATTTGAAGGAATAGTGGGGCAAGACTGTGATAATAATCCACAATTATCAAACCAATTTCTGGTAGAGTACTCGTATACAAAGAATCCTGTAAAGATAGGAGAAAAAACCTATCTTACAATAACTGTTAAGGATAAAGAAACTGGAAACCCAATCTCAAATGCATTTGTAACGTTGGCTATCGAACATGCACCATCTTCATTAAGGGATAACGTTGTTAGTACAGCATTAGCAGTAGCGACAACAATACCTGCACAAGAAGATGTACAAGATAAAACAACTCAGACGATGTATACAGATAACAAAGGACATGCAACATTTACAGTGCAATTAGGACCAAAATCGGATATGGGTGTTTATAATTCAGAGATTGAAATTACAAAAGACAGCTACCAATCTAATTTCCAACAAACAAATCTTCATGTAATATAGATAAAGGTCTAATCCTATTTTTTGATCTAACTATTTTTTATTCTTTTTACATACAAGTTACAAATCAAATTTGTTTATGTTGGATTTAATTGAATTGAATTGAGTAAAAATTTTAGTCATATCTACAATTAACAATACATATACATTAAGAAGCACAACAGAATATCTGACTAGTATTTTAAAGATTTATCGCATCTAATGTTTGACGATCCTGACGCTAACTAAATAAGTTCTCTTTAAAATAAAGATTAGAGAGACTGTCGAAATATGTTGGATAAGGCCTTACAACACCATATACTCATAGGATCATGTTAAAGCTCCCCTACTCCAATGATGATGCAAATGAAAGTTGATATCC
>JAATVR010000278.1 GCA_014523665.1 Nitrososphaerales archaeon TH526 | reverse complement strand
TGTCCTAAACGGGCGCCCATCTATTTTCTTAATGTAAATACACTAAATGATGAACAAATATCCACATTTCTAGAAACCACGCATTAAAAACTGCTATTATCAAGGATTGTTCTTTGGCAGTTCATAGTTGCATAAGGAGAGTCTCAGTGAATCAAGTGTGTCGTGATGTGATGTTTGCTGCTTGTCTAGCTTCCAATCATCTGACACTATTGCAGTTCTTAGAGACACTATAAGTTTGTGCAGTGATGGGTGTATCTTGATGAACCTCTTTGACATCAGCGTATACGTCCACTGAAGCATCTCTCTGTGCCTCTTCTGAAAGTTGACAGGTATTATCTGCCAGCTGTTACTACTGCGTAAAGACCAAATCTGTTCTTCTGTTAGCCTCCCGTAGTAGTCATGATACTCACCTATCCTTGCTTTCAACTCCCTTATGACCTCTGGATTTGCACCGTCACAGTATAATTTAGTGATATGATGCCTCTGCTTTAGTTGCATGATGTGATTGATGATCTCATTCATCAACGGTTTCTCGAAGCTCTCTGCATAGAATACTTCTACCTTGTTGTTTCTGTATTGGGTAATGACTATTGCAAACTTCGATGTATCGCCCCAAGCCACATCTATTCCCATACTTCTGCCCACCATAGTGCTTGTGGACCAGTCCATCATTTCCTGACCTTCCTTCTGCGTACATATTGCTGCTTCTATGTCTAGAGTATGAAAGACATTTCCAACCTTACCCAAGTATTTGAGGTTGTACTCTCTTTCAAAAGAAGGAGACGCTTTGGCCTTCTCGATCTCTTCTCTTGTGTAAATTCTGTCGAGACCAAATGTATAGTCTAGGAATAAGCGTCTATACAGGCAGGTATCTTCTGGCTCCCTTTCTATCTTCTCAAAGAGACCACCAGGCACATTCGGCGTGCTAACCATGACTATCCATGGGTTTGATTTACCGATGTATCTCTCAGAAACATCTCTTGCATCCTGTTGTTGTCCTGGAGGGAAGAAGTCCGCTTCGTCTAGTAAGATGAAAGATACGTTTGGCAAGCCTCTCATCGAATCCAAGTGATGAGAAGGATATGCTTCTATGTGTACTCCGTTAAGTTCTATGACCGTCTCTCTAGTGTCGAACTCCAGGCTTGTTGTCTCCTTAAACAGGTGTTTCATTCTGTCAATAAGATTAATAGCAAGATCGATTCTAGGTCCAGTAACAATACACATCTGGGATCCCCTTAATGTATCGTCCTTAACACACAACCAACCCATGAATCTAAGCAGGAGTTCACTTATCCCCAAACCTGTGGCCTTCTTAATCCACAGGTGCCTAGTAGAACGTAGGTTATCAATGATCATTTTTTCATAGTCGAATATTGGTTTTTCCAATCCACTCTTCTTCGGAAGGCCAATGATATGGTTGAAACAACAGCTGCCAGAAGTACGTGCATCTTCTAATCTGTGGCTGTCTACGTCCCAAACCCAGAATGGCTTATCTCTTAGTGATTCCAGAATCTGGAACCGCTGCTGTGTATCGGTACTGACTCTCTTCTTTAGATCTTTAAATGTCAAGACATCCGACTAATCTATTAATCGTACATAGGCAACTTAAGATTTCGTACAATATACTTAGATAGAGTCCATTTCATAAACTCTAAAATATTGATCGGTCGGCATATACCAATCCATACTGCGACGACATTTAATGGATTTGTCCATGGTATGAGTGGAAACACTACTACTACCAAACACTTATAATAAAAGTCTAAATATATTGCAGAGATCTGATGCTCCATACGAATAAAAAACTACACCTTGTGACCTTCCTCGTATTCATGATCTTGGTGCCTTCGGTAGGCACATTTGCGGCTTACGGCGCATCGTCAAGCCCAAGCACATTTCTTAAGGGATCTACACCATATGGCGTGCCTTATGAGGATTGGATGACAGAGTGGTGGCAATGGAACATACAAATACCCAAAGGACAACACCCAGTCGCTAACTCCAATCTTGTAAAGTGCCCAGTTGGAGAATCGGGAAATGTTTCTTTCTTGACTCATAATTTGCAGGGAAAAGAAGAATATAGCTGTACTATTCCAGCAGGGAATGCCATAATGATACCAATTGGGACTGGAGAATGTACTTCCGACGAAGCTAAATCAAGCAAACCAGCAGATATGATCAAATGCGCCACTGAAGGTGATAAATATCTCACCTTTGATGCGACGGTTGATGGTGTACGATTGAACGGTTTGGATCAAAACTATGCTATAAGCAAAATTTTCAACATGACGGTGCCTGATGACAATTTGCTGGATTTAAGGTCAGGTAAATGGGACGCTGTAACAGGCGGTTATTTTGCCTTTGTAAAGCCTCTTCCAGCAGGCAATCACACCGTAGGTCTTTCTGCTAGAGTCACGAATCCTATCGATCCAACTTACAACTTTAATTACGATACGTTGTATCGATTGAAGGTAGAGTAGGTTTCATTGTGCTAAAATATTAATTAAGGATTATCGTTCCGCGATTTTTTTTTGGGTCTCTACGAGAACTTCTTCGATATATTCTTTGATTTCTTCATCCGATAGCGAACTTGGGACGCCAGTCTCTTCAGGCATAATCTTTGAGAAGTTTTTTGACGTGGTTAGGACTTTATCCAGAATCCTACGATCCATCTCCGCTTCGCCGATGGTTCCCAAGAACCTAACCTCTGATTCAACTGACTTACGAATTGAAGCACGTAGTCTAGAATCTTCAGAAATAGATACTGCAGACGCATAAAGTCCTATAAAGATTAGGAATGACGCTAGTCCAAAATACGATCCTGATAATAAACCAAGTGGGGGAAATGGGGCAGTTATCAAGGCCTGAGCCTCAAAAGATACCAATAATAATAAGAGACCTATCCCCGAAATTACCATGTAACCCCTTACTTCTCGGTTCTGTAGCTTACGTGCGACTAAAATAAAAGCCACGCCAAATAAAATTCCTCCTACCGGTCTGCTGGCATCTATCATTAAAACATAAACAAGATTAAAAAGCATAGGATCATCTGAAACATAGGAAAGTAAGAAATTTAGCACTGCCGGTTGAAATTGACTCAGAAAATACAGAAGTGGGATGAACATTAGAATCCAGTATTTCCATCTACCTAGTTTCTTTCTATAGCTTTGTAACAAAAATACAGTGCCTATCCAAAGCAGTACAAATGCAATAGCAGAAGAAATAGTATAAAAGTACACAAGTGCTGAATTTCCTATTTCTACATGAGTAAGGTAACCACCGTATGTTGTAGGATAAATAACATCTGGTCGATAGGATAACCGATCTAGAAAATATACTATCCCAGCTATTGCACTCACTGAGATAAATAAACTCGCTGTCAGGTAGACCAGCATGAGACGGTTTTTGTTTGATTTAATCCATACTATGAATCGCCATGATAATATAGCCATCAGAGCTAATGCCGTCAAGAAACTGCCTAGGATGATAGCTTTTATGAGAACTGTATGGTAGCTAAAGTTAAATGAGATTTCCAAGAAGACTATGACCAGCAATGCAATAATTCCAAGTTGAATTATTACTACCACTTTGTTTATAATACCAATATGCATGCTCGTACGAAAAAAGAAAACTTTGCCGACTTTATTACGAACATAGTTCAAAATAACTAATTGTGAAAATATACATAGTAACCCCAGCCCGATAAAGATTGTGCTCTCAGGCCTTATATCATGAACACCCACAAAACCAGATACCCTAATAATTCCAGTCTCGAATATTAAGCCAATTATTGTTGCAGATACAATTACAAAGACTACCCTATCAGAGGACAACCATTTGTTCATGAGTGTACGATTGCCCTCTACATTAGTCATCGCGAAAAATTCATGAGGTTATAGATAAGAGTAGCCTATTGAACTTTGCGTAGAATATCTATATATATAGTCATTGCCTTGCAGTCGTGTTCTTTTCACTTCAAAAAAGGATAGGACGACGATGGAAGAATGGTCATTCTGTTGGACGCCTATCTATGCTACAATTTTTCTGCTCTGTAATGAATTGCCTGACTGCCGGATATAATGTCCACTCCGAACCTGCAGTTATTCCCGACTTAGAATCTCATGACTTGCTCAACAGGTTCAGTTTCGCCGTATTCATAGTCCTGAGACAGTTATCCTACACTACAAATGCCCTCTTAGGGATATTGCACTGTTTTACCCTTAACGGATAGAATTATTCTAAAAGATCCTATTGACCGTTAACACTTCAGCGTTTCTCTGTGAAGGTAGCCTATCCATTTCGTTTTTCCGTTTCGTTCCGTTCACTTCGTTGATCGATTCAATGATTTCATGACGAGAATCTCCTGAGTTAGTGAAGAATTGATTAGACTGTACAAACCTGATCGCATCGTCTACTACTGTTGCGTTAGTTAGCAGTTCTAGTTTCATTGAATAGCAATCCTTTGCTAGATTTAACGCCTTTATCTTCTCCATGTTCCCGGTCTCCCTTGCTTGCGATATATTCCATGCTTCTCTTAGAATGGTATTAAGGCCACAAATTGTTTTCTCGTACTCTTCGGGAAGTTTTTCATTAATGTAATTCTTGATGTTCTCCTTCGCTTCCTGCCTTAAGTACTGTAGATCTCTGTTGACAGTACCTAGTCCAATCTGCAGTATGCTTGCTATCTGTGGTTGACTCCGACCTTGACTCGACAGCTCTAGCACCTTGTTACGACGCCATTGTAGCCTTTCCGCATCAGTGCTCAATCTTTCAACTCTCCACTAGGGTAATATTAGACCTTTCCAGATTTACGCTTATTCCTATCCAGTCTGACTTTCAACTCTTTTGAGCTACCCCCGCTGTCTGAAACTTATCAAAGGAAATCTGTTGTGATCTATAAGTTCGTCTTAGCATATTGACTGTGCGAATATTGTTTTGCAAGGCTACCAGGAGTAAGCTTGTGTAGCTAAATCACAAGCCGTGGTGGACAAGGCAGCTGTAAAGAGTACACTCGATGCTGCAATAGAGACAGCTCGAAGGCTTTCCTTATTTATTCCTCTTCAAGTGATGACCGCCTTGCTTCAGCCCACGCTACTCTATTAGCCATAGGAAAATTTGCTTGTTTGGTATTGGTGCCATACTAATACTACAACAGCATATGGCGTTCAAAGGTTTAAGTTCTACTCTTCATCTTCTTCTTCGTCATCATCTATTTTGAGTTGCTCAAGCCTTTTGACTATCGGGGATAACTGTTTACATGCCCAATAAATATTCTTATCTGTTTCTATCGCCCTTCTAACTCTGTCTTCGTTTAGTGTTCTACGAAGATTAATATCACTACATAGTCCAGCATAATCCGACTGTTCACGATATATTTCTGAGGCTACAGGTGATCCTGCAGGTTTTCCTATACGATGCATCTCATAGGCAAGTTCCCCTAGTATTTCAGGCTGTATATAAGACTCTGGGGGAATGACACGATTTAGATCTCTGTGGTATTCCTCTAACTTGTGTTTTACATATTCAAATAGCCTTTTGCTCCCTACCTTAACATGAACCTTATCTATTTCGATCCTGTATTTGGAGAGATATACGATCTCCTTCAGTTCTGGATGTGTTGTTAATTCAAGTCTCTTTAAACTCTTCCAATGATTATTCTTATTAGTTGGTGGATGTTTGTCCTGAACATCTTTTCTGGTCAGTCCTAAATATCGCAACATTTCGTCATTAACACCAATACAAGGAATACCCAATAGCCTGGCAGCTAACTCTAT
>JAATVR010000277.1 GCA_014523665.1 Nitrososphaerales archaeon TH526 | reverse complement strand
TCTATTTGCTTCCTTGCTCTTCTACTTTCTTGCTTCCTTGCTCTTCTACTTTCTTGCTTCCTTGCTCTTCTACTTTCTTGCTTCCTTGCTCTTCTACTTTCTTGCTTCCTTGCTCTTCTACTTTCTTGCTTCCTTGCTCTCCGATATTGTTGTCCTTTTTAACATCCTCTCGATTGACATATTCTTCAATGAATCTGACAGATGTTATTGAAGGTACATACTTTAAAATTTCATTTGAAACTGCTCCCTTTATGATTTGTATTCCGTCCAAAAGGAAGGTTTCCTCTGGGAGGATTATTTCAAGGATTGGACCTTTCATTTCAAATTTGATCTTGTCCTCTTTCAGCGGTATCCACCTTCTAGTCAATGCCTTGACCTTATCATCATCTGTCTGAATTTTCTTTACCACATTGATATTGTAGAGTAGAACTCTCCCCGCATATCTATGGTTGAAATCTAGTTGAACTCTGCCTGAGCCTACATACCTTACTATACCCTTTCGTTTATCTATTTCGATTTCGTCTCCAATGGAGACTTCATCCGCTTTGTCACCAAGTTTCCTTTGGGGAATCATCCGGATTTTACTGGAGTCTCTTTCGCCAAAGCCCTTGTCTGGAGAAATCTCTACATCTATTTTATCGCCTTCACTTGCAGCGGATAGAGCCTCGTCAAGTCCCTTCAATACCCAACCCTCCCCCACCGAGATTAGTTTCGGTTCATATTTGCGGGAAGGATCATGCGTGCCAGATTTTTTGGCATCTTCCTCATTGGTGGTTTCAATTATATTATCAGTATCCTTAATCTTTGCTGTGTAATCTAAGAGTATTAACGAACCTTTTTCCAAGGGCATACATGTCGCTATCGAAGTACCATATATTAAGTTTGAGTGTTCCTTGTAAGAGATTTCCTTCATACATTCAAGGCTTTCATCGCAACTGGTATCGCTTCGGCTTTTGTTTGAATACCCATGATTTTCAAAGTTGATGCGATGGCGGACAATGTTCTAATTACATGATAGCGATCTACCTCACCCATTGAGCCTATCCTAAAAACCTTTCCTTTCAGCTCGCCGAAGCCACCTGCGATTAGAACACGGAAATGTTCGCCCAATATTTTCCTGAATGTCTTGTCTTCTATGCCAGGTATGTAATTAAAGGCTATCACGACGTTGCTTCTTGCTTCCGGATGCGCGAAAGGTGTGAACCCTAGCTCATTTAGACCGGTGTAGAACGCATTGGCACATCTCCTATGACGTTCAACTCTTTTATCTAGTCCCTCTTCCAATACCATCTCCAAAGCTTCTCGGTAAGCGAACATTAGCGGTAAGGCCGGAGTAAAGGGAGTTTCACCACTGTCGCCAAAATATTTGAAATACCTTTTTAAATTGAAGTACTGGGTTGGCGGTGGATTTTCGATCATCTGTTTCTTTGCCCTGGCGCTAACGGATATGGGTGCAACACCCGGTGGTGCTGCGAGAGCCTTCTGAGAGGCAGTCATACACACATCTATTCCCCATTTGTCAACAGGAAGCTCATCCCCTCCTAAAATAGAAACTGCGTCTACAATGAAGAGGGACCCATATTTCGAACAAAGTTCTCCAAGCTTTTCTAAGTATCTCAAGGTTGTTCCCGTTGATGTCTCATTATAAACTGCGTAAAGTGCTTTTATGTCCTTATTTGATTCAAATGCGCCTTCTATTTGTTCAAGAGGTGGATTGTCTCCAAATTTTGAATTTATCCGGATAGAGTTACCTCCACAACTATCAATGAGATCAGCCAATCTACCGCCAAATTCCCCATTGACTGGAATTACTACTTTGTCACCCTTTTTTACCAGATTGACAACTGATGCTTCTACCGCGCCTGTGCCTGAAGCAGTTAAGACGACTATGTCATTAGAGGTCTGAAACACGCGCTGGGTTTTATCGACTACGGTTCTATAGAGGGCTCGGAAGTCGTCACTTCTGTGATTAATAATGGGGGAAAGCATAGCATTCATTACTCTGCCTGGCACGTTTGTGGGTCCGGGAAGCATTACCAGATATTCCATTTAGGTCTCAATACCGTGGGGCATCATCCGTTATTTATACAATTACGTTTATTACCCAATTGCCGATTGAGGTATATAACAAAATAACCATGCAAGTTAAGGATCATAGGAAGCGAGTACTGGACTACGCGGAGAAGATTGAATGTAGTACAGTGGTATCATTTATTCCGGAAGACACGTTTTATTTAACGGGTTTTTGGGGAGAGGCTGTAGGCATTTGTTGTGATAAATGTACCAAAATTATTACTCCTGCTCTGGAAACGGCTAGAGCTGAAGAGACCGCACTTTCGTGTGAGATAATATCTGCAGAAAGAGGAAAAGACATACTTTTACGTGTAATTGACGAGTTAGCAGGAAAATCAGTATGTACCGATAGTACAGACTTCCATACTATTATGCTGATGTTTGAAAAACTTGGCGAAAGGAACGTGAAAATCAATAACAAACCCTTTACCATGAGTCGAATCATAAAGGATCTCGATGAACAGGATAAGATCTCCAAAGCTGCAAAAATTATTGATAGTTTGTTCAAAATAAGCGTTGAACAAATCAAAGAGAATAGAACAGAAATTGAATTAATGGCATTACTTGTTTCTGAAACCTATCTTCTTGGTGGAACATTAGTCTCGTACAAGAGTACTCGATATCCGTTTATTATTGCTGGCGGCCCTAATGCGGCCTTTCCTCATTCTGAGGTCAGTGCAAGACCATTTTCAACAGGAGATACGGTCACAGTTGATCTGGTAGTTCAGTATTGGGGATACGTTGCGGACGCCACACGGACATTTGTTATTGGTCATGCGACTGACGAAATAAAGCAAGTTTATGAATGTGTAAAGGACGCACAGCAAATTGGTTTGGAATCATTGCGGTCAGCAGTCAATTTTGGGGAAGTTGATCTGGCCTGCAGAAATCTAATTGCCGGTAGAGGTTATGGAAGCAGATTCATACACTCAACAGGACACGGAATAGGATTGGAAGTGCATGAATTACCGTGGATCAACAAAACCGGAAAGGAGAAGTTAAAGCCAGGAATGTCAATAACGATTGAACCAGGTGTGTATATAAACGGAAGGTTTGGTGTACGAATTGAGGACAGCGTCATAATCAAACCTTCAATCGGCAAAGACGACAGTCTCCATAACAGGAACACGATCTCTAACCTAAATAGCTTTCCTAAGGACCTGATTTGTTTAGGTTAGTAGTTTTAGACGAAAGACATTTTATTTCGATCATATCCAATATTTGTGCGGCTATCCTATCTTTTGCTTGAATCGGCAAGTGCGTGACGGTCCTATACCGATCGACTACGTAGACTTCATTATTATCAGATCCAAACTCTGTATTCTTTTTTCCAACATCATTTGCAACAATCAGATCTGCTCCTGATTCTAGGAGTTTAGTGTAAGCTTTTTCAATGAGGATTTTCGATTCTACGTTATACTCAGCTTTAAATCCAATCAAGTAAACGTCATATTTACAAACCTTCTTTACTTTTGATATAATCTTGTCAATTGGCACAAGAGAAACTTCTACCTTTCCTCGAGAACTTTCGATCTTGTTACTCCATTTTTTTGCAACAGAAAAATCAGAAGTAGCTGAGGTAAGGATAACTACGTCAAATTTCTTCTCAGATAATTTGGACATCACTGATTCAAACATCTCCTGAGCTGTATTCACTCTCAGGATTTCGACGCCAGGAGCATGCAGGTAGGATTCAGCATCCACCGATCCATGTCCATAAACTAAGGTCACACCGGCTCCTCTCTGGTATGCTTCCTTTGCAAGGGACATACCCATCTTTCCAGAACTCATATTCATGATAACTCGAATTGGGTCGATGTATTCTGCGGTACTACCAGCAGTAATCAGAAAGCGCTTTCCCCTTAGTTTTTTATTTTTACTGATCAATTGGTTGTCTTGAACGTACTGAAGTAGCTCATTCGCACTAATCAGTTTGGCTTTTCCTTGTTCGATTAGCGGCTCCAGGAATTCTACCCCATTTGACTTGAGCTTGTTGATATTCTGTTGTATCATCCCATTGTAGTACATCGCCTCGTGCATGGCAGGGCAGATAATAATAGGTATGCTGGATCCAAGTGCAACAGTGAGGACAGAGGTTACAACTGTATCATCTATTCCATTAGCAAATTTCCCGACAGTATTTGCGGTACATGGGTAAACTATAACCATATCGGTAGTATTTCGATCACACAATGAAATATGTTCCAAATTGCCGGTCAGGTCAGTAATTACATCATTTCCCGTTGCCCATTTCATCATTTCACTGGAAAGGAATATTTTTGATGTCCCATTACTCATAACCGCAAAGACCTCAGCTCCATGCTTAACCATCAATCTAGCAGCATCAATTGCCTTGTACGCCGCAACGCTACCAGTGATGCAAAGCACTATGCGTGTGCCTACTAGCTCTTTTCCTTCAATACAGTAAATGTCTCTAGTTGGACGGTACAGACTCTTTTTCATTTGCTGACTCGAAGACCGCATTCATCCAAGAAATCCTCATATTCCTTGGGGTCCATGTGAATTGCATTCTCATTGCGGGGAAATATTCCTGATTTAACCTCGCGCGAATAGGCTTGAACGGAAGAGGCAATCAACTGGTTTAGATCCAGATATCTCTTTACAAACCTTGGCTTCATGTTTTGATAGATTCCTAGCATATCATAAGATACCAAAACCTGACCATCGCAAACAGGTCCTGAGCCTATTCCTATCGTTGGTATCGATAAATTCTTAGTTATAATATTGGCAGCCTCCGCAGTTACCATTTCAAGTACAATACTAAATGCTCCTGCCTTTTCGATAGCCTTTGCATCGTTTAAGAGTTTTAGCGCCGACACCTTGGTTTTTCCGGCAGCTTTTGAAGAATTCCACATGCTAGAGGTTTGAGGTTTGTATCCAATATGTCCCATTACAGGAATTCCTATCTCGACTAAAGCATCTATTCGATCAGATATTTCTTCGCCGCCCTCGATCTTAACTGAATCTGCTCCGGCCTTGACCAATTTTACTGCATTCGAGACGGTGTTTTCAATGCTGTTTTGGTATGAACCAAATGGCATATCCACAGTTATCATGGCCTTACTTGCTGCATTGGATACTGCCCTACAGAAAAGTAACATTTCTACCATATCTACTGGTCTAGTGTTTGGATATCCAAGCATTACCATTCCTGCACTATCTCCTACGAGGATTATGTCAATTTCATTCATATCGATAATTGAAGCCATTGAAAAATCGTACGCAGTTAAGACGGCCAGTTTTTCTCCATTCTTCTTTGCAACAATTATTTCGAACACGGTTTTCTTATTGGATTGATTGCTAAATGGTTGCACTAATTTCAGAACCTCCACGACGTATGAGTCTTGCGCTTTCATTCAAATTCATAATATTGTCAAATTTACCAATCATATTCATTAAGGACTCTCTGTTCTCACTTTTAAGCTCCAATAACATTTGAATCAAAATAGGGATTACTCTGACAACGTTATCAACTATGCATATGGTAGCGTGGACAGAGGTCCTTGAGAGTGGATTTAGATCGACTGCAATTACCTTTTTACCCATTTTTTTCAGCGCCTCCGTCCTGTCTCCATCTTCCAAAGGAACAAATACGGTGTCAGCAATTGCAATCCCCCGTGGATCAACGTGTTTTCGCTCCCCGTTCAGGTATGGAATGGTCGCCGTCCTATCTTTGCCTGTTCCTAGAACGTCTGTTGCACCTAATCTTTCGAGATAGCATTTAATCGCGCGTTCTCTATTGACTGAATGATAAAATAGGTTCACCTCGATCAGGGCCCCGCATGCTCTACTCAGCTCTATTATCTCTTTCCCGCACAATGCAGCAAAATTCCCATTGACCGATATGATGGGATGACTGGAAGTAAGTAACATGGCCGCGGTAGCCTTGATGGCCATGATGGCGCTCAGAGTTGTTTTCTCCCCTAACAGGTAGTCAAAGGTTTCACCCCTTCCGTGTGCGATCAGACCTTCTTCAACAACAAGTCCACCTCTTAATCCTTCCACGAGCATTTCTCTTACCCGCAGGGATTCTGCCCTTGGATGATCTTGTGGGATATTAAATTGCATTTTTACACTCGCATGTCATTCTAGCGCCCAGTGAATCTATAGTCGCTTCAATGACTGTTCCCTGAAATTTATTCAGACATGATCGCACTTCTTTTGCTTTTTCGCGTCGTACTATCGTGAATACCGTTTCACCAAATAATGCAATACTGCATTTGTATCCTTCAGATTTCAGAGCCTTAATTGGACCATTACAAATGCCACTTGTCAAGCCCAGAGCACTAGCAAAATTAAATGATGCATCCAGAAATCCGTTTATGTCATCCATTGATTTCAATCTATTTAGCAGCTCGCTGGAACAGAAATTTTTATTACTCATGTTCATTAATCGATTACTCAGTATTGCCTTGGTTGATAACGGTGAAATACAAAGGATAGTCGCGACATATCCGTCAAGATCTTTTCTCAACGTCAATCCTTTCCCTGGAGCACCAGGTTTCAATCGAATCTCGTATCCGCCTGCATACAATGCAGCAACTGTACCTAGCCCCGTCTTGCATGCGACATCTGCGCAATGAGCTACCTGAGCCGCCTGCACACTAGTAAGACCTATTTTTAACGAATTGTTTAAGGCATACGATAGGCTCAATGCAGCAGCGCCACTCGAGCCAAGACCAAATCCAATAGGTATTTCAGTTGTGTGAGTAATCTGCAGAAAGATTGGTTTATCAATTAAATTAAGATAGTATTCTGCAACATACGATGACACAGGCGCCTTTTGCACTTGAATATCGTCAATTGTAATGCTATAACCTTTCGTTTTGGCTTCGAAAGTTTTAGCAGTCGTGGTAATACCATTAGAAATTGAAAAACCTGCACCTGTTGAACCCTTGTTCATAATATCAGTCTGATCTGATTCTGCAGGAGAAAACATTCCGGTCACATGTCCCGGACTGAATGCCGTAGACGTAGCAACTATATCTGAGACTAATGCAGCCACAGTTATTTTATAATTTACTGATAATATAAGAATAATGTTTAATTAGTTTAAATATGTTTAAATCTAGATGGCCTCTTACGCCCGTCGCCTTCAGAAAATAGGCAGTAGCATGCTTGTTTCACTGCCTGCTAATTGGGTCCGCCAGAATCAGCTCAAGAAAGGCGATACTATTCTAATGGAACTTGGCAATGATAACTCAATCGCCATTCTTCCATCAAAGGACAGAAATGGAATCATTAAGGGGTTTGGTATTGACTATCCAGCCAGAGTTATAGACATTCTCATTAACCAGTTATTCGGAGCTTATCTACTAGGGTATGATAACATTAGGATCAAGGCTAGAGCTCCAATAGATTATGAAGATCGAGAGAAAATCCTAAATGCCACGGGAAAACTAGTTGGACTTGAAATTGTTGACGAGGATAGTCTAAACATTAACTTTCAATTCCTCATTGACGTCAGTTCACTAGATGCCGCCAAAATCCTACGAAGGATGAATGCAATAATCAAAGGAATGATGAGGGATGGACTTAGGGCTATAGTGAGTAAAGACACGAAGATAATCAAGCTCATAGTAAGAAGAGATGACGAAATTGATAGACAATACTTCTTATTGGTTCGTTTGATTAGAAGCGCCATGCTGAATCAGCGAATTGCACGCAAGCTTAATTTGAGCAATATCGATATACTCGATTACAGGGTAGCGGCAAGCCACCTTGAAAGTGCCGGTGACTATGTCTCAGAATTTTCGTCATCAATTCCTAAATTATGGGGAACAGGAATTGGAAATGAAATCGTGGAAGCAGGTATGATCGTTGACAGTATGCAGCACAGATCTATAAGCGCATTCATTGCTAAGGACAATTTGCTGAGCGAGGAGGTAGTAAAGATGTACCTAAAATTCTCAGACCTATCTGTTTCCATTAAAGAGAAATCCACAAAGGGATCACAATATGACCCCAACATATCGATTCTAAACTGCGTCTACTCTATGGACAGGATTGCTAAATGTTGGGTCGACATTGCAGATCTTGTAAAACCAGGATATCCCAAATCACAAATTTAATTGAAAACTCAGACACGGACATCTTGGTACTATTGTACTTCTAATTCTCTCCTGAAATTCGATAGGGCAACCTACTTTTACAGAAATATCTATTCGTAATCGCCAACAGTATAAAATGCAAATTCATTATCGTTGATAGCTATCGAGGTGACGGGCTCTGAGGTATTCGTGCCGATATCGGTGGCAATAGCGGATTTTACGATTTCTTCCTTTCCTTCCTTTCTCTCCAACTGGCTTAACGATGCAGTTCGCGATGAAAACTCAATAACAGCGCGTATAAGTTTGCCGAAAGATTGTTAAGTGTCGCTTACCCATACTGTGCACGCCTGCGTCGGGTGCTTGATTGGATGGTTACGAGCATAGTATCTACTAAGCGGAGCTTATTTTTTGCTGTTATTGTAATAGCTGCAGTTACTAGCTCGCTAATTTTTTTTGCCAAGGTAGAGGCAAGAGCGAATAATGCTGACTGGA